>JAQVQN010000102.1 GCA_028701555.1 Kiritimatiellia bacterium
GTGCGGTAGCTTTCTACAACTGGCATGCAGGCCGTACCGCCTTCATGCGTCAATGGGTCCGCGAGTTGGAGGTGCAGGCCAGCATGGCGGCGGCATTGTTGCCTGATGCTGACGGCGAGCTCAGCGCGGATGCCACAGCGCGGTTTTTCGCGCGATTGGGCAGCAGCGGCACACATCGTTTCACCTTGATCTTGCCGGATGGGCGGGTGCTGGGCGATTCAGATGCAGATGCTGGCAAGATGGAATCGCATGAAGACCGTCCGGAAGTGGTTGAGGCTTTGGCGTTAGGACGAGGTATGCGCCAGCGCTACAGCGCCAGCCTTGGTAAGCGCATGCTTTACTTGGCGGTGAGGGTTCCGCGCGATGGTCAGGCACAGGCGGTCATACGCGTGGCGGTTCCGATGCAGGTCTTGGGCAGTGAGATGCGGGCGGCAGACAGGCTGCTGCTACTGATGGTTGTCGCTGTTTCAGGGGTTGCATTGATTCTGAGTTATCTTGCCGCTTTGCGCATCACGCGGCCAGTCTCGCGGTTGCAGTCCGGTCTTGCGCGCATCGGAAAAGGCGATCTAGATTATCGGTTGCCGATACCTACTGTGCCGCACTTGGCAGAACTGGCCAAATCAATCAACGAGACCGCTGAAAGTTTGCAGAAGCATGTTAAGGCCCTTGATGAAGAGCGCAACCTGCGGACTTTGATATTGGCCAATATGACGCGCGGCGTGGTGGCTCTTGACACAGCCCGTTTGATCTTAGACGTCAACGACTCCGCTTTACGGTTTTTTGGGATTAAGGGGCAAGCGGTGATGGGGCGATATTTAGGCGAACTGGTGCGTTATCCAGAGCTGCAGACGTTGGTGAAGGCGTGCGAGACGGCTGAAGAGCCGTTGGAAGATGAAATGGAATTATCTGAGCCGGAGGTGAAGCGGCTTAATCTGCGCGCGACCGCTTTGAAAGATCTGTCGGGGAAACGTATAGGCACCTTGCTGGTTGTAAGCGACATCACATTGTTACGTCGGCTTGAAACCGTGCGGCAGGACTTTGTTTCGAATGTATCGCATGAGCTGCGCACGCCGGTGACCTCGATCAAAGGCTTTGCCGAGACTTTGCTGGACGGTGCCAAGGATGACCCGGCGGCGTCGGAGCGTTTTCTGAAGATCATCTTGCGCCAGGCCAATCAGTTGGATTCAATCATCCGGGATTTGTTGGATCTTTCACGTCTGGAGCAAAACACTAAGCAGAATTTAGACCGTCAGCCTACACCTGTGGCGGGTGTCCTAAAGAACGCTATCGATCTTTGCCAGAGCCGGTCTGAACCGACCAGTTTGAATTTAAGTCTCGAATGCCAAGAAGATTTGTATGCCTCGGTACATTCTGGTTTGGTTGAGCAGGCGGTGGTCAACCTGATTGACAATGCTATAAAATACGGCGTTTCCGGCGGCGAGGCCAAGATCGAGATTGCGGCGCGGCGTGAGGGCGGGGCGGTGGTTATATCGGTGCGTGATTACGGGCCGGGCATCGAAAACACACATTTGGAACGGCTGTTCGAACGGTTCTACCGGGTCGACAAGGGCCGCAGCCGTGATTTGGGCGGCACAGGCCTCGGCTTGGCGATCGTCAAGCACATTGCGCTGATCCATGGCGGCACCGCCGATGTTAAGAGTGAACCCGGCAAAGGCGCGGAGTTCATCCTGCGCCTACCGATCGGCTAGCTCACCAACCATGCCTATTACTGGGGTTGCCTGCCTGTTCAATTGCCAGTTCCCGCTATGTTGTGGTTTGGTGAAACTAAACTGAATCACATACAGTCGTGTGCTAGACAATCAGCAGCCATGATGTTACATTTTAAGAAATTAGGAGGTCAATTGTGGCAGCATACGCGGTATTTATTAAGGAAAAAACACTCAACGAGACGGAAATGGCCACCTATGCTTCGCTGGCGGGCGGCACGCTGGCCGGACGGCCTGTGAAGCTGCTGGCCCTTTACGGCAAGCAGGAAGTATGGGAAGGTGCGGCAGCCGAAGGGGTGGTGATTCTTGAATTTCCCGACATGGCTGCCGCGCGCGACTGGTACGAGAGTCCGGCTTATCGCGAGGCGCGCGAGCATCGTTTCAAGGGCGCGGACTACCGCGCGATCCTGGTCGAGGGCGCGTAAAAAAGCAGCCGCCTGGCGCAAGGGTGTGCCGGAACAGAATCTGTCCCTGCGACATGCGGGTTTCTGGATGGCGGATATATGCGTTGGAAAGGATACATCAAACAAATCCTGCAACCACCTGGCTTGGTTTTTGGAGGGCTTGTGGGTGTGCTGATAGGTGCGGGCGGCTTAACTTTTTGGGAAGCCGAGGGGTTGTCTTATCTCGGCGACGAGTCGGCCACCTGCGCCAATTGCCACATCATGCGGGAGCAGTATGACGGCTGGCAGAAGGCTAGCCACCATGCCTGGGCAACCTGCAACGACTGTCATGTGCCGCAGTCATTCATTCCTAAATATTACGTGAAGGCCGAAAACGGTTTTCACCATTCCAAAGCTTTCACGCTGCAGAATTTTGCCGATCCGATCCGCATCAGAGCCAAAAGCGCGGCGATCGTGCAGCGCAACTGTCTGCGTTGCCACGGCGAGCTTGTGGAGGAGATGCTGGAAAGGGCTGGCGGAACTGGTGAGCCTTTCACCTGTTTCAGGTGTCATGACAATGTCGGGCATGGTGCAAGACGTTAAAAAAGGGGTTTAGAATGTCAGATAAGCAAACTGTTTCAAAACCGGCCAGTTTTTCCGTGGCTTATTTCTGCGCGGTTGTTTCTGTGGCACTGGTGACCGTGGGTGTGCTTGCGCTCTGGCGAAATATTATGGAGCGCAAGGCCGAGGCCACGCGCCATGTGTTCACGATTGTCGAGCTGGATGAAAGCACTGATGATCCGTCCGAGTGGGGCAAGAATTATCCTCGTCAGTATGACAGCTACCGCCGCACGGTGGACACGGAGCGCACACGTCATGGCGGCAGTGAGGCTTTTCAGAAACTGGATGCCGATCCGCGCTGGAGGACGCTATTCAACGGGTACGCTTTTGCCGTGGATTATCGTGAAGAGCGCGGACACGCCTACATGCTGGCGGATCAGGAGGAAACTACGCGCGTGACACAGTTTCAGCAGCCGGGAGCCTGCCTGCATTGCCACTGTTCAGTGCTGCCGGCCTATCGCGCAGCCGGTAAGAAAGCGGGGGTTCCTGATGAAAGGCCGGCTGAACAGGTCATGCGCGGATTCGAGCTTGTTTGCGCGATGCCATATCATGAGGCGCGCAATCTTAAGGATGATGACGGAGAAATGCTGATCAACCATCCGGTAAGCTGTATTGACTGTCATGATCCGGCCTCTATGCAATTGCGCGTGACGCGGCCGGGGCTTTTAGAAGGTTTGCAAAGACTGGCGGCATCCGAGGCGCCGGTGCCGCATCTGCCCAGCATGAAGCGCTGGCGCTCTGGAAAACGCGCGAGGGAATATGACGTTAATGTAGATGCGTCTCGGCAGGAGTTGCGTTCATTGGTTTGTGCGCAATGTCATGTGGAGTATTATTTCAAGGGTGAAGATAAACGACTGACTTACCCTTGGCATAAAGGGATCAAGGCGGAGCAGATCGAGGCCTATTATGATGAGGTCGGGCATATTGACTGGAAGCATGCCGACAGCGGAGCACCAGCACTCAAAACGCAGCATCCGGAATTTGAGTTATGGAGTCAGGGGGTGCACGCGCGCAGTGGTGTGTCATGCGCCGATTGCCACATGCCATACATCCGCGAGGGCGCGGTCAAGGTCAGCAGCCATCATGTGCGCAGTCCGGTGTTGCATGTCGAGCAGGCCTGTCAGACCTGCCACAAGCAGGATGCGGCCGAGTTGATCAAACGGGTTGACGACATTCAGGATCGCACGGACTCCATTATGAGCCGCGCCAAGGACGCGACTGTGGCGTTGATTGAGGAACTGGCAAAGGCCGTTAAGCGCGGTGTGCCTGATGCAGACTTGGCGGAACCGCGCACTTTGCAGCGTCAGGCTCAGTGGCGGGTTGATTTTGTCGGGGCGGAAAATTCGATGGGCTTCCATGCGCCGCAAGAATCGGCGCGGATTCTGGCGGAAGCGATCGACATGGCTCACAAAGGGCGGCTTAAGCTGGCCGAGCGCCGTTGAATGCCGATTATTATTGCGGGAAGACCCACAGCTCGCCCTGATGCTCGGCAATGCGCAATTTACTGGAGCTGGCCAGCGAGTCTAACAAAGCGCGTATCTCTTGTTCAGGTTTTTTGAAGCCAGTGGAAAGGAATCTCAGCGAGGCAGGGTGGCGACTGACCAGTTCCAGCAGGACTTCGGGTTTCAGGTCAGGAAAAGACGCCGCAGGTTCATCGCCGACAGCCTGCGCGACCGGCGTGAAGAGGTGCGCCAGTAGGCGCAGATGTGTTTGCGGGCAGCGCGTGACGGAATTGTCGGCAGGCGGCCGAACGGCGGTATTGAGCATGATTGTGTCAGGGTGGAAAGAGGCGGCGATGTTGGCGATCTTTCGGACCTGGTCCGGAGTATCATTGATGCCCGGAACGATAAAAACCTCGAGATCGATCTGGCCTTTGAAGTCTAAACGGAATTGGCGGTAGCCTTCAATGATCGCGTCAAAGCACAGCGAAGGGTGCGGGCGTGAGATGCTTTCGAAAGAGTGCTGATCCCACGCATGAAGAGATATTTTGACCACGTCGGCGAGCGCGGCATCCTGCCGGACTTCCGGCAGCGAAAACAGAGAACCGTTTGAGAGCAGCAGCGACCGGCAGCGCGCTTCATTTCGGGCGAAACGCAAAACTTCACTGAAGTGCAGGTGCAGGGTGGGTTCACCGGAGCCGGCGGCCGTGATGAAATCCGCCGGTTCTTTCGATTTGAGCCACTGGTGCAATTCTGCCAAGATATCTTGAATTGGTGGCTGGGCTGTGCGGGTGACGCTGGTTTGGGGCGTGGGGCCAATCTGGCAGAAAGAACAATTGAAGGAACAGGTTTTGGGTACGGACAGATCTACACCCAGTGATAGGCCATAGCGGCGCGATGTGACAGGCCCGAAAATGTGTTTCATGACAGGATAAATGATCAGGTGTCTTGCGCGATGTCGTCGATCTGCTTGTCGTCGCCGAAGACCAGCAGTTTGTCTTCGGGCTGGATGATCTCATTCGGCGTTGGGATGATCACAACACGCGGCTGGGTGGGGTCTTCGGCCAGGCGGCGCACACATAGCACTGTGACCCCGTAGTTGTTACGGACTCCCGCCTCTGCTAAAGACTTATTGCGCAGCTTTTCAGGAACGTCGATTTCAGCAATACTGAACCCGTCGGAGATTTCAAAAAGGTCGATGGTGCCTTTGGATAGCAGCGTCTTGGCCAGACGCTGCGCCCGGTCACGGTTGGGATACACGACCACATCGGCACCCACGCGTTTGAGAATTTTGCCGTGCAGGTCAGAGTTCGCTTTGGACACGACGGTGGGGACTCCGAGTTCCTTGCAGTTCACGGTGGCCATGATGCTGCCTTCGAGATTTGATCCGATGGCGACCACGACGACGTCGCAGTCTTTAAATCCGGCGTCTTCCAGCGTACGTATGTTCGTTACATCGCCTTCAACGGCTTTGGAGACGAACTCGGAGAACTCTTGGATGATTTCACGGTCGGAGTCGATGAGCAGCACTTCCGCGCCGTGTTCGGCCAAGCTTTCAGCCAGGTTAGAGCCGAAGCGTCCGGCTCCGATGATTCCAATGCGTTTCATATGGATAGTCCGTTGCTAATTCTTTGTCATTCGCAAGCGTTGGCGGAAGCAGGGGCGGTGTACTTTTAGCCGACAACCACTTCTTCCTGAGGGTAGCGTATGCGCTGCAGCTCCTCGCGGTTGCCGATCATCAGCGCTACTGCCAGGGGCCCCAAGCGTCCGACAAACATGCAAACAATGATAACGCATCTGCCTGCGTTAGACAATGTGTCGGTATGGTTAATTGAGAGGCCGACAGTGGCAAAGGCAGAGACAGTCTCGAAGAAGAGCTTTGAGGAGTCGCCGGTGGTTTTGGGAAATTCCGTCCAGAGCATGATTCCGTAGGCGGTCAGTACCCAGAATATGGCGAGCAGAAAGATTACGATCGCTTCGCGGACTACGGCGTAAGGCAGAGTGCGGGAGAAGATTACGGTTTCGTGTCGGTTCTTGCACATGGCAATGATGGTCATGAACAAGACCACGATGGTGGTGGTCTTGATGCCGCCTGCGGCGGAGCCGGGGGATCCGCCCACGAACATCAGCAGGGTGGTCGTAAAACGGGTAAGCTCACGTATAGCACCCATGGGCACCACGTTGAACCCGGCCGTCCTTGGCGTGATAGAATGAAAAAGCGCGTTGGTGAACTTATCATGCAGTGGCAGGCCGTCCAAAGTGTTGCCCCATTCTAGAAGGGCAAAGATTGCCGTGCCGATGACGATCAGGAGTAAAGTCGCTGAGAGTACAATTTTGGTGTGCAGCGTGATTCGGCCGCGTGTCTTGAGGTTGCGTCGCCAGAATTTGATGGTGATGATATTGTAAAGCACGAGAAAACCCAGTCCTCCGCAGATGATCAGGAAACAGATTGAATATAGGTACGCCGGGTCGTTGCGAAACGAGATCAGGCTGTCGGCGTGCAGTGAAAAGCCCGCGTTGCAGAAGGCGCTGACGGCATGGAAGACCGCGTAATATAGCGAGCGGCTGGATGACACGACTCCTGCATGCAAGTAACGCGGCCAGAGCAACAGCGCGCCGATCCCCTCGAAAAACAGAGTGAAGGCTACTGTCCACAGCAACAGCGACCGCAGGCCGTTAACCTCATCTACGCCGTAGGCGTCCATTAGTACGAACTCACTTTGCACACTGAGTCGGCGGCCGACCAGCACCAGCAGGAAAGTGCCGAAGGTTGTTATGCCGAGCCCGCCAAGTTGTATCAACGACAAGACAACTACCTGGCCGAAAAGGGTCAGTTCCGTGCCGATATCGATTACGGTTAGTCCTGTCACGCAGGTGGCGCTGGTGGCGGTGAAGAGGGCTGTCAAAGGAGACATCCAATCGCCGCTGGCATTGGCCTTTGGCAGCGACAGCAGCGCACTGCCGACGATAATAGCCGAAAGAAAGCCCAAAGCCACCAGCCAGTGCGGGCCTAAGCGTTGCGCAAGCGGTTCTTTTCTAGTGCTTTTATTACCTGATTTGAACACATGTCGAGCTTATCAAAACCACTCTTAGCTTACAAGAGCGTCACGGGTGTGTCGGGCGCGTTTCAATAAAATTGAATCGCACCCCCGTCGACTTTAATAAGTGTTTTTGCTTGGTTGAGCGCCATGTGTTTGTGGTAAAGTGCTTAAGTGAGATTTGCATCTTCCGTAGAATCTGCGAAAGACCTAAATGCAAGGATAAACATGAAAACTCTTATAGGCATATGGTTCGTTACGGCGACGGTTTTGACTGGCGCGGCGGCACCGGTGAATGTGGCCTTGCATAAGCCGTACACGCTGGAACCGACGCCGGGTTATCGTCACTGCACTGACCCCGGCGACAAGGCGCAGCTCACGGACGGGGTTTATGTGGAGGGCTATTTCTGGACGCAGACGGGCACGGTCGGCTGGAACAACGTCGCGCCGGTGATCTGCACGATCGACCTGGGCAAGGTCGAGCCGGTCTGCGGCGTGTCGTGGAGCACGGCGGCAGGTGTGGCGGGGGTAAGCTGGCCCGAGAGCCTGTATGTGCTGGTGAGCGACGACCGC
>JAQVQN010000001.1 GCA_028701555.1 Kiritimatiellia bacterium
CCGCGCATTTCGCGACGGTTAAGAACTGCAACTATCTGCCGAACGTGATGATGAAGCGCGAGTCCGTGGACTGGGGCGTTGATTTCGTGGTGGGTTTTGACGATAACGGCATGATGACCGAGGGCGCGACCGAGAATTTCGGCATAGTCACGGGTGACGGCGAATTGCTTTTTCCGCGCATGGATACCGTGCTGGAGGGAACGACCATGATGCGTGTCGTGCACTTTGCGCACAATCTGGTTGAAAGCGGCGACTTGGCCAGGGTCGTTTTCCGTGACATCACAGAGGAAGATTTACGCGCTGCCAGCGAGATGCTGGTTGTCGGTACGACCATAAACGTGGCGTCGGCGGTTGAGTACGAGGGCAATCCGGTCGGCAGCGGCAAGCCTGGGCTTGTCGGTAGAACCCTGGACAGTCTTTTAAAGGCGGACATTGTTGGCAACCAGGAGTTGCGTGCGCCTTATTGATGGTGGTAGTGGTATGTCGGTATTTGACGAGGTCATTTCTAATAGTCTTGTGCGGCTGGGTTTGACAGACCCGGACGGCGAGCAGGTTGTCAAGGCATTGATCGACGCGGCGGTCGATGAGGGCTTGTTGCCGAACGAGCACAAGGATGAAGCGGTGCAGGCTGTGCTGAAACGAGAGCACAGTGCCTCCACGGCGCTGCCGGAAGGCATCGCCCTGCCGCACGGACGCACGGAATGTGTCGATGACATCGTCTGCATGATCGGGATACACCCGCAGGGTGTAGCTTTTGGCGCGCCCGACGGCCTGCCAACACGTATCTTCGTGCTGTTGCTGGTGCCGGCCAAGATAGGGTGCCGGCACATACATTTTCTCGCTAACTTGAGTCGCCGTCTGATGGAGCGGACAGTGTGCGATAGCATACTTGAGGCGAAAACTCGTGAAGCTGTGCTGCAGGCGGTATTGTGCTGCCCTTTTGATGGAGTGTGTGGATGAGCTTGTTGATTTTGCAGGGTCCTGAAGCTTTTTCTGGATTTAGGTTGGATGCTCTGAAGGACCGGATCAGCCCTTTATTGCCTGTGGAAGGTAGTGTCGATGTCGAGGCCCTGTTCGTTTATTTTCTGGATTTGAGCCGGGGGCCCGACAGTAGCGACCTCGAAAAATTCTGTACGCTTCTGGGCGCTGACGGCCGCGCCAAACCGCAAGGCGGTTTCTTCGTGACGCCCCGCAAAGGCACGATCTCGCCATGGTCGTCCAAAGCCACGGACATATTCCGCAATTGCGGCCTGAACGATGTCATGCGCGTCGAGCGCGGCATACATTATAAAATCCGGGTCGAAGGGGCTGAGTTGGAATTGGCGGTTCTGCGGCCGGCATTGGGGGTTTTGCATGACCGCATGACCGAAGGCGTATATCTTGAGGCCGGTGATATTTTCGCGCATATGCCGCCAGCGCCCGGACGGGTTTTTGATGTGCTAGGCAAAGGGCGCGAGGCACTGGCTGAGGCTAACCGCATGATGGGGCTGGCGCTAAGCGACGATGAGATAACCTACCTCTACGAAAATTTCGTAAAAGACGGACGCAATCCGACCGATACCGAGCTGGTGATGTTCGGCCAGGTGAACTCCGAGCATTGTCGACACAAGATTTTCAATGCCGGATGGGTGGTTGACGGCGAGCGCAAAGAGCTTTCGCTATTCCAAATGATCAAGAACACGCACGCGCTCAACCCGCGTGGGACGCTGGTGGCCTACAAGGACAACTCGGGCGTGGTGGAGGGTTTTCGCGCGCAGAGGTTCTCGGTTGATCCTGTGACTCAGGTTTACGGTTTCGAAGAAGATCAGATCGACATGCTGATGAAGGTGGAAACCCATAACCACCCGACGGCCATTTCACCTTTTCCAGGCGCCGCCACAGGTGTGGGAGGCGAGATACGCGACGAGGCTGCCACTGGCACGGGCTCCAAGAGCAAGGCCGGTCTGTCCGGGTTCATGGTCTCCAACCTGAACTTGCCGGATTTCGCGATGGAGTGGGAGCGGCGTCTGGCTGGTTTCCCGGCACGCTTGGCGACTCCGCTGGAGATCATGTTGGAGGGGCCGATCGGCGGCGCTGCTTTCGGCAATGAATTCGGACGGCCCCAGCTGTGCGGTTTTTTCCGCACTTATGAGGACGAGGTGGCGGGCTGCCAACGCGGTTATCACAAGCCGATCATGCTGGCGGGCGGCATGGGCAACATCCGGAGAGGCCATGTGCATAAGCGGGAGGTTGCGCCAGGCGCGCTGATAGTGCAGATCGGCGGCCCCGCAATGCGTATCGGCCTCGGCGGTGGTGCGGCTTCATCGATGGCTACAGGCAGTAACGACGAGGCCTTGGATTTTGATTCGGTGCAGCGCGGCAACGCCGAGATGGAGCGCCGCTGCCAAGAGGTGATCGACGCTTGCGTGGCAATGGGGGATGCGAATCCGATCCTGAGCATTCACGACATCGGCGCGGGCGGTCTCTCCAACGGCTGTCCAGAGCTGGTGGAAAAGACGGGGGCCGATTTTGATTTGCGCGCGGTCCACAACGAAGAGCGCTCGATGAGCCCGATGGAAATTTGGTGCTGCGAGGCGCAGGAGCGTTACGTGCTGGCGGTGAACCCGGAGAACCGCGCCCGATTCGAGGCGATTTGCACGCGCGAGCGTTGCCCCGTGGCCTTCATCGGCGTGGCGCGTGATGACCGGCGTTTGGTGCTGAAAGACAGCCACTTTCAGAACCGCCCTATCGACATGGACATTGATGTTCTGCTGGGAAAGCCGCCGCGCATGGTGCGTGACGTCAAGCGTGTTGCAGCGATGCCGCCGCAGTTGGATTTGTCGGGTATCGAGCCTGCCGAGGCTCTGGAGCGTGTGCTGCGGCTGCCTGCCGTGGCGGACAAGACTTTTTTAGTGACAATCGCCGACCGCACCGTGACGGGCATGGTGCACCGCGACCAGATGGTCGGCAAGTATCAGTTGCCTGTGGCCGACAACGCAGTGACCATCACCGGCTATTGTTCTTACAGTGGCGAGGCTATGGCTGTGGGCGAGCGTACGCCAGTGGCATTGATCGACGCGCCTGCCGCCGGACGCATGGCTGTGGCAGAAGCCCTGACCAATATCGCGGCGGTGAACATCGGTGCGATCGGCAACGTCAAGCTCTCGGCGAACTGGATGTGCGCGTGCGGAGAAGAGGGCGAGGATGCGGCACTGTTCGATACGGTTCGTTCCGTCGGCATGGATTTTTGTCCGCGGCTTGGGGTGTCGATACCTGTTGGCAAGGATTCGCTCTCAATGCGGACGGTATGGCACGATGTGGACGGCAACCCGCGGCGGCAGGTCGCTCCTTTAAGCCTGATTGTCAGCGCTTTCGCGCCGGTACGTGACGTTCGCGGAGGGGTCACCCCGGATCTTAAACCGGGCAAGAGTTCTTTGCTGCTAGTTGATTTAGGTCAGGGACGTAATCGTCTCGGCGCCAGTGCCTTGGCGCAGGTCTACAATCAGGTCGGCGACACGCCGCCGGACGCGGACGAGCCGGAGCTGCTGCGCGCGTTTTTCGACGCCGTGCAAGAGCTGGTGGCGTCGGGGCTGCTGCTGGCGTATCATGACCGTTCCGACGGCGGCGCGGTGGTTACATTGGCTGAGATGGCTATATCCGGCGGGCGCGGCGTGTCAGTAGAACTGCCAGGTAAAGACACGCTGGCTGCTCTATTCAGTGAAGAAGCCGGGGTAATCATACAGGTCGCTGATGACAAGTTGGAAGCGGTGTTGGAGGTTGTGCGCCGTAATGGTTTGGGCGAGGTATGCGGCGTGATCGGCAAGCCGACGGACAACAAGGAATTTTCAGTTTTAGTGCAAGGAAAGTCGGTGATAAACACTACGCTGACAAATTTGCGTCGGACGTGGTCGGCTTTGACCTGCCGCATGCAGACTTTGCGTGACAACCCGGTGTGTGCACGTCAGGAGTACGACAACGCGCTTGACGAAGACGACCCCGGCATGTCGTTCAAGCTTTCCTATGATCCAGAGATCGCGACTGTCCAAGATATGCGGCAGAGGCCGCGGGTGGCGGTTCTGCGCGAGCAGGGGGTCAATGGGCATGTCGAGATGGCTGCGGCATTCACGCTTGCCGGTTTTGACGCTGCGGATGTACACATGACCGATCTGCTGGAAGGGCGTGTTGAACTAGACGAAGGTTTCAGCGGTCTGGTCGCCTGCGGCGGTTTCTCTTATGGCGATGTCTTGGGGGCCGGTTCAGGTTGGGCCCGCAGCATTCTTTACAATGCGCGCATGGCCGAGATGTTCAGGTGTTTCTTCGCGCGTCCAGAGACATTTACGCTGGGGGTGTGCAACGGTTGCCAGATGGTTTCGCAGTTGAAAGGTATCATACCGGGCGCTGAACACTGGCCGGCTTTCCAGCGGAACATATCGGAGCAGTTCGAAGCGCGTTACGCCACGCTTGAGGTTATGGATTCGCCATCGGTGCTGCTGCGCGGCATGGCCGGTTCGCGCATACCGGTAGCGGTGGCGCACGGCGAAGGGTTGGTAGCCTTCGATAAGCCTGAGGACGCAGGGCGTGTGACGAAGGCTTTACGCTTTGTCGACGGATGCGGCGGGGCTACGGAGCGTTATCCTTGGAACCCAAATGGCTCGGCTGGCGGCCTGACGGGTTTCACTTCGCGGGACGGGCGGGCGACGATTATGATGCCGCATCCGGAGCGTGGTTTCCGCGCGGTGCAGCTATCGTACCGGCCGGAGGGGCTTTTTACAGGCGAGGCCGGTCCGTGGATGCGGTTCTTTAGGAATGCATATGATTTCGCGTTGGGGAAGAAGTAGGGAAGAGTTAAGAGGGAAGTGGTGGAGATGGCAAAGAATATTGTTGAGAAGATTTTGGGAGCGCATCTGGTTGAGGGAGAGCTGAAGCCCGGGGCTGACATAGCTATCCGCATTGACCAGACATTGACGCAGGACGCCACGGGCACGATGGCATACCTTCAATTCGAGAGTATGGGACTTGAGCGGGTCAAGGCGGATTTGGCGGTGAGTTATGTTGACCACAACACCATTCAGGTTGGGTTCGAGAACGCCGACGACCACGTTTATCTGAAGAGCGTGGCGAAACGATACGGCATCATCTTCTCGCGTCCCGGCAACGGCATCTGTCACCAGTTACATCTGGAGCGGTTCGGCAAGCCCGGCACCACCCTGCTGGGCAGCGACTCACACACGCCTACGGGCGGCGGCATTGGCATGGTGGCGATCGGCGCGGGCGGGATTGACGTGGCGGTGGCGATGGGGGGCGGGGCTTTCAATCTGGTTTGCCCTCGCGTCACGCTGGTGCGCTTGAGCGGCAGGCTGCCGTCCGGGGTTTCGGCCAAAGACGTGATTCTTAAAGTGCTTTCGATTTACGGCACCAAAGGCAATGTGGGTCGTGTGCTCGAGTATGGCGGTTCCGGCTTGTCCGGACTGGGAGTGCCGGCGCGTGCGACAATCACCAACATGGGAGCAGAGCTGGGCGTGACGACATCTGTGTTCCCTAGCGATGAGATTACCCGCGCTTTCCTGCGCGCGCAAGGGCGCGAGGCGGATTGGTGCGGGCTAGCTGCCGATGCGGGGGCAGAGTATGAGGACGTGTTGGATATCGACTTGGGTGCGCTGGAGCCTATGGCCGCCTGCCCGCATTCGCCGGGCAACATCAAGACCGTGGCTGAACTGGCGGGCACGAAAGTTCATCAGGTGCTGATCGGATCTTGCACAAATTCATCATACCGCGATCTGAAGACAGTGGCGCTGATGCTGCGCGGTAAGAAGATACACCCTGATGTCGAGGTGGGAGTGGCGCCAGGTTCGCGCCAGGTGGTCAACATGCTGGCGCAAGAGGGCTTGCTGGGCGAGCTGGTTGCGGCAGGAGTCAGGATACTTGAGAACGCATGCGGGTTCTGCATCGGCAACCATATGTCGCCGGGCTCGAACGCGGTCAGCCTGCGCACCAGTAACCGTAATTTCGAAGGGCGGTCAGGCACCCTGTCGGCTGGAATATATCTGGTCAGTCCAGAAACCGCCGCTGCCGCGGCCTTGACCGGCAAATTCACTGATCCGCGCGGATACGCTTTGGCGGAAGAGGTAGCCGAGCCGGAGCGCTTTGATGTTGACGACAGCATGTTTCTGTTCGCGGAGACGGCGGGCCAAGGCGTGCCTGGCACAGAGATTGTGCGCGGGCCTAACATCGGCGAGGCGCCGGCGGGCAAGCCCATGCCGCAGGATCTTGACGGGGTGGCGGTGGTCAAGGTTGGCGACAAGATCACGACAGACCATATCATGCCGGCCGGCGCCCGGCTTAAATACCGGTCAAATGTGCCGCAGTACTCTAAGTATGTCTTTGAAAACGTGGACGCTGGTTTTCACGCGGCGGCGGCGGCCAACCGTGACTCCGGACTGCATAACGTGATCGTGGCCGGCGAGAGTTACGGACAAGGGTCGAGTCGCGAGCATGCTGCAATGTGTCCTATGTATCTTGGGGTCAAGGCATTGATAGCCAAAAGCATTGAGCGCATACACTTGGCTAATCTGATTAATTTCGGCATAGTCCCGTTCATTTTTGATGCCCCGGCGGATTATGACAAAATCGCCAAAGGCGACCGGCTGGTGATCCGTGATTTACGCGGCGCAGTGGGTGGCAGCGGCCATGCCGCAGTTGAGAATTTGACACAGGGAAATACTTTCAAGGTCACGGCGTGTCTGACGCCGCGGCAAAAAAAGCTGCTTATAAACGGTGGGCTTTTGTCTGCCGTGGCAGCCGGTCAAGCGTGAAAATCGGATAAATCACATTGACCTTTGGGATAAGCAAAAGGTAACATGATCTGACCATGAGCGATAACGAAGAGGCGAAGCCTGCAGAGCAGGACAACGGCGGGATTGTGCTGGATCTGAATTTTGCCCCTAGTTGGGCGCGTAATTCACCTGAAGCGCACATCAAGCGTTTACAGAACGAACGGTATGACCATGAATACGCGGACAACCGGCCGCGGCGTCGCGGGAATGCCGACGGACCTGAGCGCCGTTCGCAAAAGCGTGATTTTAATGACGCGCCTCGTCGCCCTTTTGAACGCAGCAAGCCGCGCCGGGAAAATGATCGGGTCAAGAGCAGTGAAATGCGGCGTCCTGAGACGCGCGGAGCGTTTGCCGACTTAAAGGTTGAGACTCAGTCTTACGACAACCAACGCCGCGGGCAGGGTGATTATCGTCCTGCCAGGCAGGAGGCACCGCAACTGCCGTTGGAGATTCGCGTTTTGCCCGAGCAGAAAGCGCTCGGGTCGGTGATCAGGCGCATACAGACTTCGCACAGGGCATTCCCGTTGCGTGACATAGCCTGGCTGTTCTTGGACAATCCGGCCTCGTGCCTAGTTCGCATAGAGCCGATCAAAGACCAGCAGTTGGATTTGTTCCAATGCAAGGTATGCGGTATGCCGGCGCTGTCTGAGGAAGAGATCAGAGCGCATCTGCTGAGCCGCCACATGGAGGATTATTTCGATGTCGAGGAGGTTGATTGCGAGCCGCCGACCGGATCGTTCGTTTGTGTGGCCAAGTGTGGCTTGAGCGGGGCATTGCTGGGGCCGCCCAATCATCATGGATTCAACGCAAAGGTTAACGAGATGTTGCGGACTCGTTATGCGAACATGAGCGAGGAGGCGTATCGCTCGCGCATTGAGACCGTGCGTGATGCCGAGGTGATCGAGCAATGGCGTCAGCAGTGCACCAAGAAGTTTGTCTACCGTCGCAAGGGGGTGTCAGAGGTCGGTGGCGAGCCGCCTGTTGCTTCAGAGACTGATGTAGAGGGTGCAGAGCCGCAGGAGGCTCCAGAAGAAGCGCCGCGTCCGCCGCCGATGGAACGAGAAATCGCTGAGCTGGTTTTCACGCGCGAGATTGTGCCGGCGCAGATCGCGAGCGTGCGGCACATGGTCTGCACTGCGGCGGTGGCGATGCAGACGACGAGTCGCCCGTTATATTTTGCGCTGAAAGACGTGTTGCAGCGCGAGCGGCGTTTTCCGGCTTCGCTGTTTTTTGCCCTACGTGGCGCTTTCCGCCACCGCAAGCTTCATCTTTTCCGAGTGAATGACGCGCGCGGGCCTGATTTTGTGATGCTGAAACCGGCGGTGGCTTTGGATCCGGCGCATACGGTTCAGACCTTGCGCGAGATTCTGACCTACGTCAACGAGCATCCCGCTTGCACAAAGGCTGAAATGGTGATAGCCCTTGCCAGCGGTGATGAGGCCAAGATCAAAGAGGCGCTGGTACAGTTGGCGTGGCTGGTCGAGAAGGGCCATGTGATAGAGTATTACAACGAAGTCCTGAGTGTCCCGCTGGAATTCCCGGCCTTTCGTGTGTTGCCTGGCGAGAAGCAGTCGGGTGGCAGGAAGGTTGAAGCTCCGGCTCATCATGCTAAAAAGCCGAAGGACCAGCCTGAGCAGCCACTGGCCGATTTGCCGGAAAAGTCGCCCGCGACACAAAGCGAGCAGGCTCAAGCAGAGCAAGCGGTGGCTGGTTCTGGCGAAGTGACGCTTGCGGCCGAGACGGAGCTTGTGGCATCGGACACCGTTGAGGAAGCGCCTGAAAAGAAGGTTGCGGCTAAAGACGCTGCGGAAGCGGTGTCCTCAGACATTCCGGCGGATCAGGACCCGGCGCCCGTCGACTGAGAGGCGCCCTTCTGACAGCAGCCGCAGGGCCTCGGGGTAAGCCTCGTGCTCTTGTGTCTGAATGCGGGCGTGAAGTGTCTCAGGCGTGTCATCCTCCATCACGGGTACGCTACGTTGTATTATCACAGGGCCTGTGTCTGTGCCGGCATCCACGAAATGCACGGTGCAGCCTGCCACCTTGGCGCCGTAATCCAGAGCTTGCCGCCAGGCATGTAGTCCCGGGAAAGCCGGCAGCAGCGCGGGGTGGATGTTCAGTACCCGCATCGGGAAAGTGTTCAGCAGACAGGGTTTCACGATCCGCATGAAGCCAGCCAGGATGACTGTGTCGATTTCGAGTTCGCGCAGCATGGCAATGCAGCGCTGCTCGGCCGCGCCGTCAAGTTTGGTTTTGAAGGGCGAGCAGTCCAGCCATGCGTGGCGAATGTTGTTTTGCCGCGCACGGTCGAGTATGCCCGCGTCCGCCACATCCGAGAGCACGAGCCGAAGCTCGGCATTGAGGCTGCCGGCGTTGATGGCATCCAGCACCGACTGCATGTTAGAGCCCGAGCCCGAGCCCAAGGCGGCTATCTTTAATTTTTCCGAATATGTGTTCATGCCGACAAGCTTAGTAAAGCTCGGCTTTTGGGACAAACAAAAAAAAGTCCGCCAAGCCAAAGCCTGACGGACTTCAATTTTCAGAAGACGCTTATTTATTAAGAGCGCCGTCGAGCTTCTTCTGGAGGTCGCCAGCCGCTTTGTCAGCGTCTTTAGCGGCCTTGTCGGCCTGCTTCTGCCCAGATTCCATCAGAGAGTCCAGCTTGCTGCCGGGGGTCTCTTCTTTTTTGCATCCGGTGACCGTGAAGGTCGCAGCGGCCAGCATCAACACGATGAACAACGATTTCATGAGCATCTCCCGTTTATAAAAGCTTTTAATAAAGCTAAACGCACATCAGATTAGACGTGCAACACTTATATTATAACAAAAGCGTTAAGTTTTTCGCAATGCCCCCAGCGTTACAGTTTTGTAATCACAGGAATGCGGAGGCGACAGGCATGGGCAGGGAGTAGAGGCAAGCCAGCCGCCCGGGGCTCTGGGCGAAAACAGAGGGGTAACGAGAGTTGAACGATTACGAGCAAGATTATCGAGAAATTTGGAGGAGTAGGTGTTATATTCGGGCGGGGTTGGCTAATATTTAACAGAGAGAGGTGTGTTTTGCTGAGCAGGAAACAAAAAATCCGCGTTGAAGTGTTTGTCACGCGCCTGACCGAGGCGCAGTTTGACCTGCATTCCTATATCACATATCTGCTTGGCAACATCACTGACGCCTATGATGTGCTGCAAGAAACCAATCTGATCCTGTGGCAGAAGGCGAAAACCTATGACGCCGCTAAACCCTTCTTGGCTTGGGCGCGCAGCATTGCCTATTTTCAGGCATTGAAGTTCCGCAAGTCACGTTCTCGTGAACGTCTTGTGTTCGATAACGACTTGCTTGAGACTGTGGCTGCCCGAGCCGAGGATGAGACGGGGCACCAGCACCTGCTTGACAAGATGGAGCTGTGCTTTGAGCGGCTGTCGCCAGAGCAACGCGCAGTGATGTTCGCCAAGTATCAGGAGGGTGATTCTCTGGCGGTGATCGCCGAAAAGATGGGGTGTTCCGTCGCTTCGGTTGGCATGCTGCTGATGCGCATACGCAGGAAATTGGCCAAGTGCATACGTGAGGCAGTTGCCCGGGAGGCCACCGCATGATAACCTCCCGCGAAGAGTTTGATGCATTGCTAGCGGCGGTCATCGGGTTAGAAGCGGATGCTGCCGAAATCACCCGTTTCAACGCGCTGCTGCGTGAGCAGCCGGATCTGCTGGAGTTATATTTCGACCAGATGCGCGTTCACCTGTTGGCCGACAGGATGCTGCGGCACGCGGTACGGGCGTTGCCAGATACGGTTGGGTTTGTCGATGCTGTGGGTGGTGTCCAGCTCCGAGAAACTACGCCGGTGCAATCTGCGGTTAGAGATGCCTTGGTCAAAAGCGTTCACATGACTGGGTGGCGGCGGGGCGCACGTTTCATGAAGATTGCGGCTGCTGCTGCGGTGCTGGCGCTGGCGGGTGCCGGGCTGTGGCTGGCAGCGGATGACTGGCGACTGGCGACCGGCGACGGGCGGTTCTCGCAAGAACTCCCGTCAGTCGCCAGTCGCCTGTTGCCAGTCGAGATCCTCCATCACTGGGGCTCATGCAACCTTGAGGTGCCGGAGCGTCTGCCGGGGACTTTGCGCATGACCAACGGGCGGATCAAGGCGCGGCTGTCGTCCGGCATCGAGCTGATCCTTTTCGGCCCGTTCGAGATGGAGATCAAGACCTCCAAGGAGGCGCGGCTGGTGTCCGGTCGCATGCTGGCCGACATCCCCGCCAAGGACGGCGGCTTCACGCTGCGCACGCCCGACCTGGAGATGTGGGACAACGGCGCGCTCTTCAGCGTGGCGGTCACGGAAGGGGGCTCGGACATCTTCGTGTTCAAGGGCGAGGTGCAGGTGGTCGAGTCCGACGGCGAGCCTGTGGACATCTGCCGCACAGGCGAGGGCGCACGGGTGCGGCGCGACAACAGAAGCGCGTTCAAGGTTGCGGCCGACTGGCCATACGCTTTAGAGATGCTGGCTCGGGTAGAGCAGAAGGGCGCGCTCAACGATCCCGAGGACGCGCTGTGGGTGGCCTCGCGCGTCTCCGACATCTGGACCGAGCGCTGGATGCCCAAGGTGGTCAAGCGCCCCAAGCCAGTGCCGGGCCTGCGCGGAGGTCGGGAGTCGGCAGTGGCAGTCGGCAGCGGCAGTCGCCAGTCGGCAGGCGGGGGCCGGCAATCTGCGTCCGGGGTCCTGAGTCCTGGGTCCGCAACAATCGCAAGTAAGGGCGCGGCCTTGCACCCGTCTGACAATCTCACTAGCGGCGGGGTGGCCCCTGCCGCAGTAAAAACCATAGCGGCCTTGACGCCGCAGAACGAGGAGGAAGCGATGAAGGCAACAGCGAAGACAGCGGCGGCCGTTACGGCTGCGGCCCTTATGGGCGCGGGCGCGGCGTGGGCGGTGCCCACGGTCTCGAACGTCAATATGACTCAAATGGCAAACAGCCGGATGGTGCAGGTCACGTATGATCTGGCAGGCGAGAACGCTATCGTTACGCTTTCGATCGAGACTAATGGCGTGGCGATACCCGACAGCGCGGTGACGACGCTGTCAGGCGACGTGTGCAAGGAGGTCGTTGCCGGAACCGGCAAGACCATCTACTGGAACGCGGGTGCGGACTGGCCTGAAAACTTGACCGAGAGCGCCAAGGCACGCGTGACAGTGTGGTCGTTAGACGCGCCGCCGCAGTACAGCGCGATTGATGTCGCCGCAGGTTCTGCCGCCTCGTCATATCCGGTCTTCTACTATAACAGCGACGAGGCTGTGCCTGGCGGTGTCACTAACGAAATCTACAAAACCATCCGCATACTTCTGCGCAAGCTGCCGCCGACCGGCGGCGCGGGCTTTATGATGGGCTCGCCGACAACCGAAGCGTTCCGTTCTCCAAATGGAGAACGCGAGAACTGGCATAATGTGATCCTTAACAATGCGGTCTACATTGGTGTATATGAGATCACACAGAGCCAGTGGTATCAGGTCATGGGCACCTGGCCGTCCCACTTCAACAATAGCGATTACCGTCTGGCGCGTCCGGTTGAAAAGGTGACATACAACGACATCCGTGGTTTTTCGGCCGGCGCGGGCTGGCCGGGCAGTGACGCAGTCGACGGCACCTCCTTCATGGGGCGCATCCGTTCAAAGACCGTTGTCGCAGGCTTCGACCTCCCCACCGATGCTCAGTGGGAGTATGCCTGCCGGGCGGGAAAATCCAGCGCACTGAACGACGGCACACTTAACATCACCAACACAGACTCCGACGCGCAGTTGGATATGCTGGCCCGCTACAAGTTCAACGACGGCTGGTGGTGGAACGGCTCAACTTGGGTTACTGCCCCGCAGAACAGCAGCGCGGAGAACGGCACCGCCATCGTCGGCTCCTACGCGCCTAACGCCTGGGGGCTCTACGACATGCACGGCAATGTTTACGAGTGGTGTCTGGACTGGTACACACCACTGCTGGGATTCACTACCGTAACTGACCCGGTCGGTCCTTCAAGCGGCGAAGACGGCAAGCGCGTTTTCAGAGGTGGGGCGTTTGATCAACCGGCTGCCGGGTGCCGCTCCGCTTATCGCACAAGGGCCACCCCAGACTCATCTTGGGAAAGCGGCGGCTTCCGACTTGCGCGGACATTGCCGTAAGTGTGCGCATCAGGGATCGTCCGCAGGGCCGATCCCTGTGTCTTTTAACCTGTCTTTCCTTCAAAAGTCCACACGAGGACGCAATGATGAAATTCCTATGCCACGGGTTGGTGCTTTCTGCCGCCTTGGCTTTGCCCGTGTCCGGATCGCCGGGAAAGTCTGCCGGGACTTTTAGCGACATCAACGCCCTGTTGTCTTGCAGTCCACGCGATGACCTGATCGGTCCGGAAATGTGGACCGCCTGGCGCAATGAGCTGGTTTTCGACAACGGCAACAGCACCGCCTTTATCGGTGGCCAGCTTCCGCATTACGCCTGGTCGCCGCCAAAACCCGGACTTAACGGGCATCTGCATATTTTGCACGGCACTGCCTACACTGATCCCATCCAGATCGAGATAACAGAGATCGACGGCGAAAATAGCGCCGTGCTGCAGCTTGTGCCCACGCGCAATACTTGGACTCCGGCGCTTTTGACCACGTATTACCGCAGTAGGCCTAATACCCTTGGAACGGATTACATCAAGAGCGGTGGCTGTGCGCTAAAAGAGACAAAATGCATAACAAGAGATAACGTCTTCATCTCTGAAATGGAAATCAGCAACTGCAGCCCGGTTCCGCGAGTGTACAATATATGTGTATCCAGTAAGATGCCCGCGCTGCCTGTAGTGAAAACTGACAAAGGCGCGGCCATGTCAGGCTCTTTTGCGTTCGACACTTTTTCGTTCGGCAGAAAAACGCCGCGCAAAGGTTTTTCAGCCATGGCGATTCAAGCCGAGGCGTTCACTTGGCGGATCATGCTGTCGCCCTGGGAAAAAAAGACGGTTCGCTATGCTTTTGCCGTCGACGGCTTGTCAGCCGAAAACGCTTTAACCAAAGTGCAAGCCGCGCTAGCTGATGCGGCGGTATTCAACCGCAATGTGTCGGCATTCAACCGTTGGTTCGCCGACAACGTACCGGAACTGCTGCTGGATAATCCAGACTTGCTGAAAATGTATTATTACCGCTGGTTTGTTGTATACCGCAGCATTCATGAAGCCCGGCGGCTGCTTCCGGATCACGAATACCCGCGTCCGGTCATGTATGAAAGCCCCGCCGGCCCTTGGTATGGATGCGTGATCGGGCTGCCTGTGCCGATGCAAATACTTGAAGCCGCTTGGCTGCGTGACTCCACGATAGGCTGGAACCATATCTTGAATTGGGCCGAAAAAGTCCACGGTTACCGCGGCTATGTTCAATTTACGCCGATGGCTGTTTGGAAGTTTTACAGGAATCACCCGAATAAAACATATTTAAACGCAGTTTTTGAAGCCATGAAGGCTTTTGCTCTTGAAAAGGCGAAACCACCGTTTGATCGCCTGCCCGTGCAGCGGAGCAGTTGGGAACCCGGTGCCGAATACTCGCCAAATTTCTATCAGTTCACTGCTCCCCCGTGGGATTACCGCAACGACATGCAATTCTATAAAACCGCGACCAACCTGTATGTGGCCTCCCTGATACGTCTGGACACGGCCGGATACACGGCCGGATCCCTTTCGGCAACAAGCAAGATGGCAGGCCTGCTGGGAAAGGAAGAAGACCGGGCCGAGATGCGGCACGCCTACGAAAAAATGCTGTCATTAATCAAGCGTGACCACTGGGACCAGAAACTCGGAATGTTCCTGGCCGCCGACCCAGCCAGCGGCCAACTGGCGGATCAGGCGGCCTGCTATGACAGTTTTGTGCCCTTCATGTGGGGCATGGCACAGGAGCCGCAGTACCAGATGGCTTTTGACAAGCTGTTCGATCCCGCGTGGTTCTGGGACGAGTTCCCGTTCACCACCGCAGCCAAAAACTGCCCCATGTATTTTGACGGCAACGCGGTCGTGGGCCCGACCGAAGCGTCCTTAACCAAACCAAGCTATTACGGATGCAGTTGGAACGGGCCGACATGGAATTACGCCAACACACTGTACGCGGAGGCGTTGGGTCAGGGTGCGCTACAACGTGCCGAGCTGCGGGACAAATGGGTTGATTTCTTTATCCGCTGGAGTGATATGCATTTCTTGTATGGCGACAAATCCGTGCCGTGCGCGACGGAGCACCACCGCCCGAATGACGGGGCGCGGTTTGGCCGACCCGCCGAGTATTTTCACAGCTCCTGGCTAGATCCGTTTTATTCCTATTGGTGCGGCATCCGCCTCGGGGACGACTTACGGACACTGACCTTTGATCCCTTTACCCGAGAGCCGTTCACGCTTCACATGGTCAAAATCGCGGACGGAATGTATACGTTTGAGCAGACCTCGCCTGATGCCGACGGTCAGCGTATGTTGCGTGTCATGGATGAGCAGGGCCGCGTGCTTGGCTCGGCGCGCGGTCAGCTCACAATCAATATTACGGGCTCTTCACCCGCAAAATTATAATTCCTGATGATACTGACAAGGACGATGTGATTTGGTATCGTAAAAACAATTTCAAAGACTGTGGTCTTTGCTGGTTCATTATTTAGGAGAAAGTATCATGAGAAACCTTAAAACGGGAATATTGTTGGGGGCGCTGGCCTTGGCGGCCGGTTCGGTTTTGGCTCAAAGTTTGTCGACCACACCGACGCACCGGATGGAGCAGGAGTGGTGGAAAAAGCGCTTTGAGGCCAAGCTTGAGCTGGTTAAGCAGGGCGGTTGGGAACTGGTCTTCATGGGCGATTCCATCACGCACGGATGGGAGGGCAGCGGCAAAGCGGTCTGGGCGGAGAACTTCGGCGCGTACAAGGCTTTGAATCTCGGGTATGGCGGTGACCGCACAGAGCATGTGCTGTGGCGTCTGGATAACGGCGAGCTGGACGGTTATCAGCCCCGGCTGCTTGTGCTGATGATCGGCACCAATAACACCGGCCACAGGCCGCTTGAGCAAGAGAGTCCCGAGGACACGGCGGCGGGCATCAAGGCGATTCTGGAAAAAATAGGTCAAAAGTCACCGTCGACCAAGGTGCTGCTGCTGGCGATCTTCCCGCGTGACGAGAAGCCGGACGGCGAGAAGCGTGTGCGCAACGAGAAGGTCAACGCGATGATCAAAGGGTTTGCGGACGGCAAGCGCGTGATCTTCATGGACATCAACAAAGAGATGCTTGAAGCGGACGGCACGCTGACCAAAGAGATGATGCCGGATTTCCTGCATCCCAAAGAGAAAGGCTACGGGATCTGGGCCAAGGCGGTACTGCCCGTGGTGAAGGAAGCGCTCGGGAAATAACGCGGGATTGCAGGGTTTGCGGAAAAAGCATAAGAACCCCGGCAACGGGGTTCTTTTTTTGTGCGGACTCGAAGGCGGCATACGGTTGTGAATTTCATGGCTTGCCAGCCGTAGTCTTGACGCGCCGGTGAATATATGACGCGCCGGTGAATATATACAGGAAGCTCGGCCCGCCTTCGCGGATACGGCTACGGCGGGCAGCCTGCGCTTTCCACTGCGCGGCAAGCGTAGGCTGGCGGAGAGGGAGGGATTCGAACCCCCGGTACCTTGCGGCACGCATGATTTCGAGTCATGTGCATTCAACCAGGCTCTGCCACCTCTCCGGAAAACGTGGTCAATATAACTGAAATTGAACGGGAGGGTCAAGCCCTGCTTGGCGCTTCGAGCTTTAGAATTGCCAAAGCGCGTCTATCAGGGTAAGGTGTAGCAGGTTTAATGTTCGATGGGTTTTGCGCTATGTCGATAAAGGTTATAATTGTCGAGGACGACAGTCGTTTGCGCTCGGGGCTGCGCGAGATTGTCGATCGTGACGCGGACTGCCGGTGTGTCGGCGCGTTCGGTTCGGGCGAAGAGGCGCTGGAGGGTGCGCTTGCGCTGTCTCCGCAGGTGGCGGTGATGGACATCAACCTGCCGGGTATGGACGGCATCGAGTGTGTGCGGCAATTATCTGCCAAGCTGCCTGACCTGCAGATCGTGATGCTGACGGTTTATCAGGACACCGACAATCTTTTCCGTGCGCTGGCTGCAGGGGCGCACGGTTATCTGGTCAAGCCAGCCCGGGCGCGAGACTTGATGGAGGCAATCCATGACATTCACCGCGGGGGGGCGCCGATGACCAGCGCCTTGGCGCGCAAGGTGGTGGACGCTTTCCGCAAGCAGAACAAGCCGCAGTCGACTGCGGCGGGCGTTGCGCCTGCCGGCGAAGGCGACACCGGGGATCTTGCGCCGCGCGAGAAAGAGATTCTGGATTTGTTGGCGCAGGGTTTCTCATATAAAGAAATCGCCGAACGACTCAATGTGGCGTTCGCGACGGTGCACACCTATGTTCTGCGGATTTACAAAAAACTGCATGTGCGATCCAAGAATGCGGCGGTGGCAAGGTGGCTGGGTTACCAGCCTGGAGAGTTAGGAGGGGGTCATGAGTGAAGGCGGGCAGATCAGGCGGCGCGCTTTTCTAAGGCTGGCGCAGGCAGGCATGACGGCGCTGCCTTTCTTGCCGGAGTCTGGGAGTGCGCAGGCAACCGGCGGTGCGGGCACAGATGTTGGGATAGACAAATACAGCAGGCAGATCAGGCTGGGGCTGGTCGGCTGCGGCGGTCGCGGCGCATGGATCAGCAACCTTTTCCGCGCTAACGGCGGGTTTGTTTTCACGGCGGCGGCCGATTATTTTGAAGAGCGAGCAATGCGTGTCGGGCAGCAGCTAGACGTACCTGCGTCGGCTTGTTTCTCGGGGCTGGAGGGGTACAAGCGGCTGATGGCTTCAGGCGTAGAGGCAGTGGTTTTGCAAACCCCGCCCTGTTTTTTTCCGGAGCATGCAGCCGCAGCGCTGGAAGCCGGACTGCATATCTATATGGCTAAACCGGTGGCGATAGACATTCCCGGCACACGGAAGATCGAGGCGTTGTACCAAAAGGCCGCAGCGTCAAAGATCGTTTTCCAGGCCGATTACCAGTTGCCGTGCGATCCGGTGAACATGGAGGTGGCGCAGCGCATACGCGCCGGCGCACTTGGCAAGCTTCAGACGGTGTTCTCGTCCGGGTGGGCTGGCGGCAACGGCTATCAGGATCCGCCTTTGGAGGCTACGGTCGAGAACCGCCTGAAGGACCTGGTCTGGTGCAACGACGTGGCTTTAGGCGGCGACTATATTGTGCATTATGACGTGCATATCCTGGATGCGGTCGTGTGGGCGCTGGGCAAGGCACCGGTTGCGGCGATGGGGGCCTCGGCCGCTTTCAGACCCTCTGTACACGGCGATGCTCGTGACTCCGGGACTGTGGTGTATGTTTTTGATGACGGGGCGCTCTGGTGCCACCAAGGTGTGCTGGGCACCTACCATGACTGGATCAGGGCTGGACGTCTGACGGCCTCGTTGCAGGGGACGCAGGGCACGGCCTGTCTGTCCTATGCGGGCAAGGCCTATGTGCGCGGCGGGCCGCGGCATTTCAGCGGGGGTGTTCCGAACCCTGAGGCGAGTGTGCGCACGAACATCGCGGTGTTCAGGCAGGCGATCGACGATGGCGATTATTCCGGGCTGCATGTGGAGCGGGCGGTTTCCAGCAATTACACCGCGATTCTGGGTCGGGAGGCGGCGTCACGGCGCAGGATGATCACGCTGGACGAGCTGATGGCGGAGAACCGGGCGTTGCAGCCGGACCTTAAAGGGCTGCGGTCATGAGCGGGATCAGGGGCGGGTAACGTGTTCGAGCCAGGCGCGGGCGGTGTCGGTGTCGAGCGTGGCGCTGTAGCGGAGTGCTTGATAGCTTTCCAGCAGTTCAAGCAGAGCGTCGGAACGGGTTGCGGTCAATTCAGGGCGCACGCGCTGGAACCAGGCTGGCCAAGTTTCAAAAACGCGGCGCCGCAGGTGTGACGGCACGGCACTACGCGCGATACGCGTCATGGCGCGGGTCATTTCCCGCCGCAGGCGGGCTTCGCTGTTCAGTTTAGGCTGGCGTCGATTTCGCCTGAGCCACCAGAGTGCGCCTAGCCCGGCAATAGCCACCACGCCGGGTATGCTCGCGAGCATATGCCATAGCAGCAGGAAGAGGTCTTCGCCGAGATCGGCGAGCATCACCAGCAAATTGGTGTTGCGCAGGTATGACAGGGCACGTTTCAGGCTTGCCTTGATGACATCCAGCGACCATCTGAGCCGGCCCGGCCTTTTGAACATCGCGGGGTTGCCGGCCGGCGGTGTGGGGTCGGCCACCAGCCACCTGCCAGAGGCTCGGTCGAAGACCTCGACCCAGGCATGGCCCTCGCGTTCGCGCACGACCCAGCGCTTGAGCCAAGGGTTCCACTCGCTGCAGACATAGCCGCCGATCACGCGCGAGGGTATGCCTAGTCCCCGGAACATCAGGGCTGCGGCGCTGGCGAACAAAGTGCACGCGCCCTCTTTGCGGGACATGAAGTCGACCAGGGGATCGGGTGACGGTCTCATACGCAGTCCCAGGCGGTATTTAAAATTTCTGGAGAAATGGTCTTCGATAATCTTGATGGCTACGGCCAGCGACTGTGCCTCGGCCAGGCCGTTGCAAGCGCTGTTCCAGTCTGAAACGTTTTCGATAAGGTGCTCGGGAATCTGCAGGTAGTCGGGCGTTGAGAAGCCGTCGGGGTAAGGGTAAGCGCTGTACAAAAGGCGCGAAGGAGTTACCCCGAGTGTGTAGGTTTCCGGGAAAGCGCCTGCGGCAGTGACCATGCCGTTGGGCTCTGTAAGCGGTTGCGGGCCATCGCAGGTTAGGGTCAGTGCATTGCCCGGCAGGCAAAATCCTGCGAGCATGTTTGGCGACAGCACCTCGACATGCCAGCTAGCGCGTGAGGTCGGCGGGATAAAAGGCACTAGCAGGTGCATGCCTTTTTTGTCTCCGGTATCCGAGTCTGAGGCTTTGAGCAGAGGTTCTTGCGGCCGGATCGCAGTCCAGCGGCCGTTATAATAGCGCAAGAAAACTGCTTCGCGCAGGTATCCCGGCAGGTACAAGGTGTCGAGCAGCATGACCATGCGCATACGGCCGCCGAAATTTTTCGGGGTTTTAGCGGTCAGCATCAGATCAGTATGCCGGTTGCGGTGACGGCGGTCGGTGTACATGACTAAGCCGAAAATGCGCTTTTGCACAGCTTTCGCCGCATGTTCCACCGGTTCCCGCAGCGTGAACGCGATTGTTGCTACGGACACAAGGCAAACGACGCGCCAGACTAACTCCCTAAAGCCTGGAGCAGCCATTTCAGCAGTACGCGGCATTGTCAGGCGCTGCGCCAGGTCGGCGGCGGCCAGTAAAAAGACCATGCCCCAAACCAGCATAACACCGTGGTTGCCGATTGCGCCCAGATCCATGTAAGAGCGTGACAGGACCAGCATCGACATCGGCAGTCCGCCGATCGCCGCCAGAGAGACGGTGTTAACGGACGGGCGGAACAAGAGCGAGGTCATGCCCATGGCGTATGCCACGGTGATGATGCGGTCGAGTGCCCGGCTTTCCTCAGGCGCGTTGTCAGGCGGCATAAGGCGCGAGACGTTGGCAGCAAGGCAGAATATGGTCAGTGCGATCCCGCTCCATACGACCCAGCGTGGCGTTGACGGCAAGGGACGGGGGCGGAGGGCGGCGAGCGTGGCGATGATCGCAGAAAGGTAGAGAAGCCCCTGAGAGTCCTCGCGGCAGTACCACCAGGCGCACCACATCAGGAAAGCCGCGCTGACCAGCACAGGCCAGCGGCTGCGTGGAGGTGTTGCGGTTAAGGGCGTGGTCTGCCGGGGCTGACGCGCAAGATCGGCGTGGCTGTCGTTCATAAAGTTAGCACCTCCCCGCGCAGGATCGTTCTGGCGGTCAGGCGTATGACATCATGCGGCAGGCCGGCGACCGGATTGAGCTTGGGCGTGATCAGCACCACCTTAAGCCCCGTCTCCCAGGCGGAGATACTTTGCACCAGTTCGGCCCGGCGCTGATCCCAGCCGGTAAGTATCAGCAAGACACTTTGCAGAGCGCGAATTTCATCGAAAAGCAACGGTTCGAGCCGGTCGAGCGGATCATCGCGGCAGGACTCCACGGCTGCCAGCAGATCAAGCACCTCTTCGAGGTATCCGACACGTCCAGCGGTCACGAAGCGGTAAACCTGCGGTCCTGCCACCAGCAGTTCCAGCACGCGGTCGGTTGATGAAAGCGCGTCGGTGGCGGCGGCGGCCAGGGACAAGGCGGCCTCGACCGGGTTTTCGCGCCGACGGAGTGTACCCATTCTGGCGAACGTGGCGCTCTCTCTGGTGTCGATAAGGATAGCGGTGCGCGAGCGCCCTTCAGACTGGAACTCTTTGACCACTGGCACTCCCAGACGCGCGGAAGAGCGGGGGTGCACATGGCGCAGGGCGTCACCTTCGCGGAATTCCCGGCAACCGTGGAATTCCAGGGCTTCGCGCGCCATGTCGCGGGCGGTGGAGAGATCCTGTTTGTTGCGGTTGCCCAGCGGGATGTCGAAGGCTTCCAGGCGGGTATAGCGCGGGTAGACAGAGATTAGGCGTTCATGCGGCGCGGTGCGGCCCCAGCGCCAGAATCCGCATGGGAACGAGGAGTCATAGCGCAGCGCGGGCAGGGTGTACACGCCGCGCGCCAGGGCGTGTCCCGTGGCGGAGACTGTCTCGGCGGTGCCGGACGGCAGCACATTCAGATATGCCCGACCGCGCCGCATGCTGAGCCAGTCGGAATACACCAGCGAGTCGATGGCCAGGTCGCGGGCGCAGAAGCGGCCGGTGTTACGCACCTTGTAGCGGGTTTCGAAACGGCTGCCGCACTCGACCCGCACGGGCATGGCTGCGGTTACCTCGAGTTTAGGACGCCAGATCAAGCCGGCGGCGGCGCAAACCATGATCCAGCCGACAAGCGAAAAGCCGAGCATAAGGATGCGGCTTTCGAAGCCCACCAGCATCAAAAGCAGCGTGGGGCCGATGCCAATCAGCCCCAAGATCAAAAGTCGCGGGGTCGTGTAAGCTGTTACCGCATAGTAAATCCAGGAGATCAGCGGAAAATTCCGCGTGAAACGACCGCGACGGCCGTGCTGATAACCGATGGGCGGGTTGCGCAGACGGTGCCAGATGCGGCGTGCCAGGCTGGAGATGCCGGTCATGCGGGAACCGGCTCCGAGCGCAGGGCCTCGGCGATCACCGAGTCGCCGGTCAAGCCGCCGTGCCGCGCCTTGATATCAATGACCATGCGGTGCGCGAGCACCGGTGCCGCCTGTCGCTGCACGTCATCCGGGCGCACGCTGTCGCGTCCTGCCATGTAGGCGGAGGCTTGGGCGCAGCGCCGTAGGTCGAGCGACCCGCGCGGGCTGACTCCCAACCGCAGCCGTGGGTCGTGGCGTGTTTTTTCGACCAGCCGCACGATATAGTCCAGCACAGAGTCTTCAACGCCGACCTCGCGCACCTCAGACTGCAGTCGTGCCAGCGTTTCGGTATCCATGACCGGTCGCAGTTTGTCCAAGGGTTGTGACAGGACTTGGTCGGCCAGCAGTTGCAGTTCGTAGCTGTGGAGCGGATAACCGATCGACAGCCGCAGGCAGAAGCGGTCAAGCTGCGCTTCCGGCAGCGGGTAAGTGCCGTTGTATTCGACCGGGTTTTGTGTGGCGAGAACCAGGAAGGGCCGCGGCAGGGCGCGCGAGTCGCCTTCGGTGGTGACCTGGCGCTCGGCCATGGCTTCCAGCAATGCCGATTGCGTTCGCGGCGAGGCGCGGTTGATCTCATCCGCCAGCACGATGTTGGCGAAGACAGGCCCCGGCCTGAAGGTGAAACTGCCGTTGGCGGCCGAGTAGATCATGCCGCCTACGATATCGGTGGGCAGGAGGTCGGGGGTGAACTGGATGCGCGAAAAGCGTGCGGAGAGCGACACCGCCAAGGCCTTGGCCAGGGTGGTCTTGCCGGTGCCGGGCACGTCGTCTATGAGCACATGCCCGTCTGCTAGCATGGCTGTCAGAAGCTGGTCGATTGCCTCGCTTTTGCCGCGGATGACGGTTGAGAGATTATCCTTTAAATGCGCCAGAATCGTTTTTGGCGCCCTGCTAACTTCAAAGCCGTTATTCATGTTATGATATTAACGCTAGGAGGCTGGTACTGCAAGCGGCAGTTCAGGCGGATGGGATTTTCATAAGGAAGCTTGCGGTAATGCGGGGAGAGCTGCAATAATAAGAGCTCTTTTTCTATGTAAGGCGGGTGCAAAGTGATTGAAGTTGAAGAGATCAAAGACAGGTTGGGCGTTCTTTGCGAGGGTCTGGTAGAGATGCGCGGTTATCTGGACATAGATAAACGGCGCGAGATGCTGGAGCAATTGGAGGAGGATGCTGCCAGGCCGGATTTCTGGAACTCCCCGAATGCGGCGCAAGAGACCATTGCCAAGACCAACGCGCAGCGGGCTTTCGTCAAGCCGTTTGACGAGCTGTCGAGTTTGCTGGATGACGGTACGCTGATGGTCGAGCTGGCGGAAGCCGAAGCCGACGAGTCCTCGCGCCAGCAGGCGCTGGTTGATGTCGCACACATGTTCGACAAGGCGGACGGCATGATTTCGCGATTGCGGCTGCAGTCGCTGCTGGGCGGCAAGCTGGACGCTTGCAACGCCTATCTGACACTGCACTCAGGAGCGGGCGGCACCGAATCCTGCGACTGGGCCGACATGCTGTTCCGCATGTACCGCATGTATTGCGAGGACAACGGCTTTGAGGTCGAGGTGCTGGACTCGCAGCCTGGCGAGGAGGCGGGAATCAAGTCGGTGACATTTCTGGTGAGCGGGGCTTACGCCTACGGGTACCTTAAGGCTGAGCGCGGTGTGCACCGTCTGGTGCGGATCAGCCCTTTTGACGCCAACAAGCGTCGGCACACCTCTTTCAGTTCGCTGGACGTGGTGGCCGAACTGACCGACGAGATCGAGGTCGAGATCAAGGACGAGGATCTGCGGGTTGACACCTACCGGTCCGGCGGGTCGGGCGGGCAGCATGTGAACAAGACCGATTCGGCAATCCGCCTGACGCACATGCCGACCGGTATCGTGGTGGCGGTGCAGTCCGAGCGCTCGCAGCACAAGAACCGCTCCAAGGCCATGAGCATCCTGAAGGCCAAGATCTACGAGTACTACGAAGACAAAAAGCGCAAAGAGATGGAGCGTTTTTATGGAGAGAAGGGCGAGATCGCGTGGGGCAGCCAGATCCGCTCGTACGTTTTTCAGCCTTACACCATGGTCAAGGATCACCGCACGGATGAGCAGACCTCAAACGTGCAGGCGGTGATGGACGGTCACCTCCAGCCGTTTATCGAGGCATCTTTGAAGCACAATGCGACGAAGGCGTAGGCGCGGGCAGGAATTAGGAGTTAGAAATTATTATGGGATTGAATTTTGAGCAGGCGAGGCAGGTTTTAGAACGGAACAGGCAGGCGCATGTGCTGCGTTTTTGGAGTCGGCTGGACAAGGCGGAGCGCGGCGCTTTGCTGCGGCAGATCTCCGAGATTGATTTCAAGGATGTCGCGCGCATGCGAAAGATGCTGGCATGCAAGTCCGCAACAGCCTGTGTCACGCCGCGACCCGCGCCGGTCATGAAGTGGACGCGGCAGACTTATGCCGAAGCGTTTAAGGCGGGTGAGGCTCTGCTGCGCCAGGGACGTGTGGCGGTGCTGCTGGTGGCAGGCGGCCAGGGGTCGCGTCTGGGTTATGACGGCCCCAAAGGTGCCTTTAGGATCGGGCCGCTTTCAGAGATGCCGCTGTTTTATTTTCATGCCCGCAAGATTTTGCGGCTGACGCGCGCTTACGGGCGGCCCGTGCCGTTCTACGTCATGACCAGCGCGGTGAACGATGCCGCGACACGCGCCTGTTTCGCTGAGCACGGCTATTTCGGCCTCAATCCCGCCGATGTGATCTTCTTCCAGCAGGGCGTGTGGCCCGCGCTGGATGACGCAGGCCGTCTGATTCTCGAAGAGGCGGGGCGGATTTTCGTGAGTCCGGACGGCCATGGCGGAACCTTGACCGCGCTGGCGAAGAACGGGTGTCTGGATGACATGACCGCGCGCGGCATCAAGAGCGTCTTCTATTTTCAGGTGGACAACCCGCTGGTGGAGATCGCCGAGCCTGCGTTTGTCGGACTTCACGGACTCAGTCGCGCGGAGATCGCGCTCAAGCTCTGCCGCAAGAATTCGCCGACTGAAAAAATGGGTGCGGTGGCGCAGATGGCTGACGGGCGTTATGGGCTGATCGAGTATTCGGAAATGACGCCGGAACAGGCCGCCAAGTTCAAGTACGGGAGCCCTGCGATACATGTTTTTTCGCTGGCCTTTCTCAAACGCGAGTCGCGCAAGGCCATGCCGTTGCATCTGGCGCACAAGAAGATCGCGCATGTGACGGCGGACGGCAGGCGGGTCACGCCGGACGAACCGAACGGTTACAAGTTTGAGAAGTTCATTTTTGATGTGCTGCCTGACGCGAGGAATGCAGTCAATCTGGCGTTTGACCGTGCGGACGAGTTTTCGCCCGTAAAGAACGCTGATGGCGAGGATTCTCCTGAGACCTGCAGGCGCGACCTGCAGGCCAAGTGGCGGCGCTGGCTGCGGGAGGCGGGCGTGGCAGTGCCGGACTCTGTGCCGGTCGAGATCGACCCGGCCTATGCCGGGTGCGCGGCAGAACTCAAGAGGGGACTTATGATGCGTGATTTCGTAGATGAAGAAACGCGAATTTGAAATTAAGGATGAACAAGTATGCGGGTATTTTGGCGCATGAGTTAGCACTCACATGTAAACACGAAGCAGCAGGAATTTAGAAGAACAGCATAAAAAGGGAGAAGAGAATATGAGACCAGTGGTGTTGATTATACGTGACGGATGGGGGATTAATCCGCGGGAAGAGGGTAATGCGGTTTTCGCGGCTAAGACGCCGGTGATCGACCGGCTTAAGGCGCGGTACCCCTGGACGCGGCTGGCTTGCAGCGGCGAGGCGGTGGGGCTGCCGGAGGGGTATCAGGGGTCGAGCGAGGTCGGGCATCTGAACATGGGTGCCGGGCGCGTGGTGATTCAGGAGCTGAAGCGCATTGACGACGGTCTGAGCACGGGAGAGCTTTTCAAGTCGGACAAATGGTCGGCGTTGGTTGAGAACTGGAAAGCGCATAATAGCGCGCTGCATTTCATGGGGCTGCTGCAGGACGAGGGTGTGCATGCGCACCAGGAGCATCTGTTCAAGCTGATGCGGCGCGCACGGGAGGAGTGTCCCGCAGGCCGCATCGTGGTGCATCCGTTTCTGGACGGGCGCGACACGCCGCCGCGCAGCACGCTCGAGTACATCGCGCGTCTTGAGAAAGAGATGGCGGCGGTGGGCAACTGTGTGATCGGAACTGTGCAGGGGCGCTATTACGCCATGGACCGTTCGAAAAACTACGCTTTGACCGACACGGCCTACGCTTGTATCGTCGCGGGTCAGGGACGCAAGGCATCTTCGGCGGAGGCGGCGGTCAAGGAGTCCTACGACAAAGACCAGACGCCGGACCAGACGCCGATGGTTGACGAGTACATTCCGCCGTATGTGATCGGCGGGTATGCGGGCATGGCTGAAGGCGACTCTGTGATGCACTTTAATTACCGCCAGGACCGGGCGATCCAGTTGTCGCAGGCTTTCGTCTGCGAAGACTACGCTGGCAAGCGCGTGGCGCGGCCGCAGATCCAGTATCTGGGCTTCACCCGTTACTGGAACGAGTTCAGCGAGTATCTGCTGGGCGCGATGGGGGGTGACGGCGGCATGGATAATCTGCTGGGCGAGGTCATCTCCGCCGCCGGACTGCGTCAGCTCCGCATTGCCGAGACGCAGAAATTCCGGCATGTGACCAGCTTCTTCAACGGCAAGTCCACTGACCCGTATGCAGGGGAGGAGCAGGTGGACGTGCCGAGCCGCTTTGATCCGGCCATGTTCGCCAGTCATCCCGAGATGGAGGCGTACAACGTGACGGAAGAACTGCTCAAGCGGTTGCAGGACAATCCATACGCTTTTGTGGCGGTGAACTTCGCCAATTGCGACATGGTGGGCCATACCGGAGATATCGAAGCAGCGCGCAAGGCGGTCGAGATTGTCGACGAGTGTGTCGGGCGGCTCCTGCCGCGGCTTTTTGAAATGGACGCGCATGTGCTGATCACCGCTGACCACGGTAACGCAGAACAGATGCGGGATTACGAAACCGGGACTGACAAGACCAGCCACACCCTGAATGAAGTCGAGTGTTTCTACGTGGCCAGGGACTCGGTGGGGGTCAAGCTGGCGGAGGCAGGCAAGCTGAGCGACATTGCGCCGACAGTGCTGGCGTTGCTGGGTTTGCCCGTGCCGAAGGAGATGACAGCCGATAATCTGATCCAGGGGCGACCGGATTGGGAGTGACGCACAAAGGCAGAGACGAGCGTCCAACGCGGGCACAGTCCGTAGCCCAATTTCAGAATCACGGATTGACGCGGATAAACACAGATTCTTGTTGTGTTTTTTGTTCGAGATTGAATGGGGCTGCGGGCTTGGCCCTCTTGGAGTGAATCGAAGGAATCGATGGGGGAGCCATGCGGATTGCATTTCTCATAGCCATGTTGTTTATCCAGAGTGCTCTGGCTGTAATCAGGTTTGACAACGGTTTCTACAGTCCGCGCAACCGGGATCGGGCGGTGCGCAAAGCCACCTCGCTGATCGTTCTGCACACTACGGAAGCGCCTTCCAGCAGTGCTTTGCGAAAATTGCGGGACATGGGGGAGTGTCACTACTGCATAGACGAGCGGGGGATTGTATACCGGATCATTGATCACCGCCGCGAGGCCTATCACGCGGGACGGAGCATGTGGAACGGGCGCGCCAATGTGGACTCCTTTGCGGTCGGCATAGAGGTCTGCGGGTATCACAACAAGCCGTTGAATGCGGCTCAATATTCGGCATTGTTGGCGCTGGTCGGCGAACTGAAGCATATTTACAAGATCGCGGATCACAATGTTTTGGCGCACTCGCATGTGGCGTACGGTGCGCCCAACAAGTGGCACAAGCGCAGCCACCGCGGCCGCAAACGGTGCGGCATGATGTTCGCTTTGCCGTCGGTTCGGGCGCGTCTGAACCTCAAGTCGAGGCCGTTGGCTGATCCTGATGTGCGGGCCGGGCGGCTGGTGGTGGGAGATGCCTATCTGGCGAAGGTTTTGTACGGTTCCGTGCCGCAGCAGCAGGCGGTCGCCAAGCTAAGTGCGCCGGGGGGAAATGTGATAGCCCAGGGCCGTAGCGCTTGGGATATCGCGCGTGAGGCTTATAATAAGAGCGATACCATCTACATTTTTCCGGACGGCACACAGAAGCGCGGGCATCAGATACCCGATTTCCGGAAAGTGCTGGCCGGCACCAGAGTGGTTGTGAACTCCAAAGAAGACAATCTGCCGGAGACATATCAGACCATCGGCGTCAACGGCAAGGCGCAGGACATCGCCGGTGAAGAGGTTATGGCGGCTTCCACGGTGTATGTCTTCCCCGACGGGAAGTATATGCGTGGCAGCCAATTAAGCGCGGCGGCGGTGCTGAAACTGCCTTACGGCACGAAAGTTTTGACCGGCTATGCGGTAGGGGGGCCGATCACAGCCAAAAGACCCGCGACGGAGATTTGCGGCAACCGGTGGCGGTCGGCCGACACATTCTTCTTGATTGCGGGAGTCCTGGTGCCCGGCGATAAGGTCGACGACAGCAAGATTCCGGCCGGCACGATGGTGTTCTTCAAGAGCTGAGCATTGAGGAAATCGCCTTACAAATGGCCGATGGCTCGGCCATGCGGCCTTTGCCGGAGGTGCCGCAGGCTAGGTCGCCGGTGTCGGCATCGACGAATTTAGCCTGACGGCTTTGCAGCAGGGCCACATTCGCCTGTGTCGCGGGATGTTCCCACATGGCGGTGTTCATGGCGGGCACCACGAGCAAGGGCGCTTTCGAAGCCAGTGCGGTTGCGGTCAACAGGTCATCAGCCAGTCCGTGAGCCAGTTTAGCGATAACATTGGCGGTGCAGGGCGCGATAACCAGCAGGTCGGCGGAGGCCAGCGCGATGTGCCCTGGCATCCACTCCGAGGGCTCCTCGAACATTTCCGTATAGACCTTGTTGCGCGACAGGGTGAGGAAGGTCAGCGGAGCGACGAAGCGGGCTGCCGACTCTGTCATCACCACGCGGACTTGATGTCCGGCCTGGACTAAGAGACGGGTTAGTTCGCAAGCCTTGTAGGCGGCGATCGAGCCGGTGACGCCTAGAGTGATGGTAGCCATTTGTTTAACCTCCTGGTTCGGGCGCAGCCCGCATTATTCATATCAAGCCGGCATTCACATTGATGATGTCGCAGAGTCGGCGGAAAGCTGCGTCCAAGTCGTCGTTAGTGACTTGGAACATGTATTCGCCGGCGTGAGAAAGTTCCTCTTTCGCGTTCTTGATGCGTTTCTCGATGGTTTGCGGAGAGTCAGTAGAGCGGCGCTCTAGCCGGGCAGTCAGTTCCTGCAGCGAGGGAGGGTTGATGAAGATGTCGATAAATCCCTCTTTAAGGGGGTTGCCCGGCGGCAGGGATCTCACATGTTTGCGCACCTGCCGCGCACCTGCCACATCGATGTCCAGCAGCACACATTGGTTTTCAGCCAGGGCTTGGTATATGGGGGCTTTAAGAGTGCCGTAATAGTTGTCGTGCACCAGCGCGTGCTCCAGAAAGAGGTCTTCCTTGAGCATCTGCTTGAACCTGGACTGGTCCATGAAGTGATAATCTATGCCGTCCTCCTCGTTAATGCGCGGCTCGCGAGTGGTGCATGAGACGGAGTAGCAGATTTCCGGGTAATTCTGCAGCAGCAGGTCGCACAGAGTGGTTTTACCGGCGCCGGAAGGGGCTGACATGACAATAAAAAGGGGTTTCATCCGCAGGTTTCCTAGATTATCGATTTGATGGCGAATTAGTTTAGCGAGTCGGCGCGTATCGTCAAAGCTAAAAGCTCAGTACCACGTAATGCGGGTGCGACTCAAACAGTGAAATAGCACCCGTGCTTTTCTATCAAGATAGGCTGGGCGTCAGATGGTGCGTGAGGCGGCGCGGAAGGCACTCATGGCGCAGTTGAAGCGCTCTTTGAACAGTCGCGCCAGATAGCTCTCGCGCTCGAAGCAGCACTGGCGCGTGATCTCGCCGATCGGCAGGTTGGTCTCTGCCAGCAGTGTGCAGACCCGCTCCAGACGCACGCGGCGTATCTCGTCAAGAATCGTGC
>JAQVQN010000103.1 GCA_028701555.1 Kiritimatiellia bacterium
GGCCTACTCCAACCACCGTACCGATAAATACTAAAAAAACCACCAAGTCAACGATGCCCATGAGTTCTCCTAATTGATAAATTACTTAACGCTGAAACGATACTCGGTGACGGTTTTATAAACCGAGCCCGGACGCAATATGGTGGACGGGAAATCAGGCTGGTTAGGCGAATCAGGTGAATGCTGTGTCTCCAAAGCCAACCCGCCACGATAACAGAGATTCTTGCCGCTTTTTCCTGGAACTTTATCAGTCAGGAAGTTCCCGCAATAGAACTGCAAGGCGGGCTCGGTAGTCCATACCTCCATAAACCTCCCGGTGGTTTTCTCGTACAATGCCGCCGCGGGTGCCAGTCTTCCGTCTTGGCTGTTCAAGACCCAGTTATGGTCGTAACCGCCGCCGAAACGCAACTGCTCGTCATCAGTATCGATTCTGGCGCCGATCTGCCAAGGCACCGTGAAGTCAAATGGCGTTCCTTCGACAGTCACTATCTTGCCGGTGGGGATCAAACCGGCGTTAACAGGCGTCATGCGGTCAGCGAAGATTAACAGTTCGTGATCCAGAATGGTTCCTTCAGCTTCGCCTTTGAAGTTGAAATACAAATGCTGCGTAAGGTTAATCGGCGTCGCCTTGTCAGTAACCGCTTCATATTCGATGCGCCACACATTTTCGGGGGTCAGCCAGTAGCGCACAGTCACATCCAGCTTGCCGGGGTATCCCTGATCACCGTCCGGACTGCTTAACTTGAATTGCACACCTACGCTCTTTCCGTCCGAAAGTGGCTCACTTTGCCAGACATAAGCGTCGAACCCCTTTACTCCGCCATGCAATGAGCATGGCAAACCGCCGGGCTTATTATTCAGCGGCAGGTTATAAGTTTTGCCGTCAAGAACAAACCTGCCGTTTGCGATGCGGTTGCCATAGCGCCCTATCAGCGAGCCGAAATAACGATCGTGGGTCTCGTATCCGGCCACATCGTTGAACCCCAAAGTAATATCGGTTTTTACACCCATACGGTCAGGGGTGAAAAGGCGCACCACTTTACCGCCATAGTCGATCACATCCATAACCACGCCGCCCGCGCCGGTCAATGTATATTGCTGAACTCTATGACCGTCTCTCGTCTTGCCGAAAGGTTTTACAACAACTGAAGGCTCACAAGCATATCGCATATCGTCTCCGTCTTTTATAACCGAGCGGCATCCGCAAACTGAAACACAGACGCCCGCAACAAACAAGACTCCTAAACAAACGTTTTTCATCTCACATCTCCATTAGTGGGCGCTGATTTTATGCGCGGCTAATCCTTTGCCGCGACGCAAATACATAACGCCATTGGCAACCACCGGCGATGACCAATGTTCGCCGTTGCCGTAATCCACTTTAAATGATGACACCACCTTGTAGTTGTTCTCGCCGACTTGAACAAGCATCACTGAGCCGCCAACGGCATCGTAGGTGATCATGCCGGACGACGTGATGCAAAACGATGTCTTACGTGCGCCATCAACAGTGTATACCGTGTTACCGTTCTTAGGATCAATGCAAAACAGTTTGCCGCCGCCCGAGGAAAAAATCCGGCCTTCGTGAAAAGCCACGCCCTGAAAATGGTTGTCGGATGTCTTATCAGACCACAGTTGTTTAACATCCTTGTCAGATATGAAAATAATCTCCGACCCGTAGTTGTAACCCGAGGACATGAAAAGCAGGTCAGTTCCGCACAACACTGGCGTATTAGGATGAACAGCGTGTTTGTTGCGGTGGGCATGTTTCCACAACGGCTGGCCAGTTTCCGCATCAAGACCGACAGCGTGGTCTTCCAGCATAGTGACCACCTGGCGACGTCCGCCGATAGTCAGCAGAGCAGGCGAACAGTAGGCGCTGCGCTCACTCAGCCCGACACTTTTCCACACAGTTTTGCCTGTGTTGACGTCCAGAGCAACGACTGCCGCGTCATTGCCGCCAGGTTGGCAGATGACTTTATTGTCATAAACCAAAGGGTTGTCCGCGATGCCCCATGTGATGTTGCGGCCGCCAAAGTGCTCGTGCGCGTCCAACTTCCAAATTATTTTGCCATCCTTGGCTTCCACACACACGACATGCCCCAGACCGCCGATCAGAAATAACTTGCCGTCTCGGAAAGTCGGCGAGGTTCTTGCAAAATTGTAAGAACTTGCCCATTCAGGCGCATATTCTAGCTCCCACCGCAAGCTGCCGTCTTTAGTGTCAAGAGCGTAAAGATGCCCAGCCCGGTCATTCTTGCCGCCGACACTGCCTGTGATATAGATCGTGTCGCCAACGACAATCGGCACCGAATAACCTTCCCCGGGCAGATCAATTTTCCAGAGCCTCTGAGGTCCGCCAGCAGGCCATTCCTTAAGTAGATTCTGTTCCGTCACAATCAGATCCCGGTTGCTGCCGCGCCACTGCGTCCAGTCTTCAGCCCGCAGCAAACCAAACAATCCAATGGCGACAAAAGCCATAACCGGCATATAGGAGTTATTCATAGTTTTAAAGGTAAACGCATTTCAGAAGTGGTGTCATTGTAGTAAATCCGCGCACCGACACCAAGGGCAATTTCGTGGTTGTGACACATGCGCAGCGTAATGTAGAATGTACTCGATGTCTTTCCTGAAATACACCCTCAAAGTGTTGATGTTTCAACTTTTGGCTATCCGGACATGTCTTGCGGCCAGCCCAGAGAACGCTCTTTCTAAAACCTTCGCCTTTGATTCGCCTTCATTTACGGTCAATGCCGCCGGTAATGTGGAGGTCGAACTTCAGGGTTGCGAACCGGATGTCGAATCATCGCGTCCGGTTTTGCCAGTGGTCGGCGTTTCGTTTGAAATCGCGCAAGGCTTTGAGGTGGAGGAAGTGCGGCTGACCCCCCACGAAATGGAAGAACACCAACTTCCCGCTCCGATCCAATGGGGCATGCCCCCCTACCGTGACGGTGAAGTGCCGCGAAACGCCGAACCTGACCCCGAGATATATCTTTCAGGCACGCCCTACCCTGACCTGAACGCGCCGGTCTGGCGTATTGACCATAGCGGTGCCCAAACGCTCCTGTCTGTCAAAGTCTTTCCCTTGCGTTTCGTGCCGGTGCGCAACATTCTGTTGGCGGCACGCAAGATGACCGTGTCCGTGTCGCTCCGGGCAACCACTCCTGCACAGCCACTGATAAAGCATTCGGTAGCGCCCTCGCTGTTTTCCATGCCGCCGCCTTTAGATCCGGAAACGCCCTATTCATACATTGTCATCTCAACATCCAACCTGATCCATAACACTCCGGCGCCGTGGAACCTGCAGGCACTATGCGAACACCGTTCACGCTCGGGACTGGTGCCGCTGATAGTGCCGGTCGAGGATATTTACGCATGCTACGATGGAAACAACAACCCCGCGAAGATACGTGCTTTTTTACAAGAGGCTCATGCGTTGTGGGGTACCCGTTTCCTTCTGATAGCTGGCACATTCGATCTGATCCCCGCCCAGAAACTATATGTCTCTTTCGTTGATTTCTTCATGACCAGAACTGTCGAAATTCCGTCCGACGCGATTTATTTCGGATGCATGGATGGCAGTTACGATAATAACGGCAACGGCCGTTACGGCGAGGTCACCGACGGCATAAACGGCGGTGACGTGGATCTGAGCGCAGAGATCATGGTCGGACGTTTTCCTGTGGCCGAGCAGCAGGAACTGGCGCACATGGTGCGCAAGACCATCCGCTACGAGATAGCTTCGAAACATGATGTGATGCCGAATGTCTTCATGGCGGAGAAAATGGACATGGGCTCTCTCGTTTATGCCGACGGTTACATGGAAGAACTGCGCCTAGGTAGTACTGCCTACGCCTTGAACAGCATGGGTTTCGAGTCTTCACCTTATGCCGATGCCTTCGACACAGGATCCCGTTTGTACGACTCAGACGCCGGGCTCTGGACTACGGCAAACGCTTTGTCTTTCCTGAACCGCAATCTGCACTCCGTCAATCATATCGGACACGGAGCGGTTAAATCGTGCGCAAAGATTTCATTGTCGCTCCCAGCTAATCAAGCCGCGCTACAGGCTTTTACCAATGAAATGCCATATTTCATGTATTCACAGGCATGCGACACCGGTGCATTTGACACGCCGGACTGTTTTGCCGAGCAGATTGTCACCGTCAGCAATGCGGCTTTCGCGGCAGTCATGAACGCCCGCGCTGGCTGGCTATACAACAATGTCGTCGGAGGCTATTCGCACCGCTTCCACCGCGCTTTCTGGGACGCAGCCCTGCGCGGCACCGCCACCACATTTGGTGAAATCAACGAGCTTTCGCGCCGTATGAACCTGCACATGCTGGTATCATACTCGGCAAGCTATTGGCGGTGGGTCTACTACGAGCTAAATCTTTTCGGTGATCCCGCAACACCCCTTGCACCTTCAGTCAACATTGTTCCTCCGTCGATCTGCCACGAGCCTTTGATCAACACTTACGATACCCAGACCGCCTATCATGTTTCGTGCCTTTTAGAGCCTGTCGGCATTTACGACCCGGATACCGTGACTATGGTCTGGAAAACCGGAAACACGCAATCGTTATCGTACACCCAAAAAATGCTTCAGGTTAACGGCAACCTGTTTGACGCCCATATTCCCCCGCAGCCGGCCGGCACACTCATCGCCTACCGCATCACGACCGCCAACCATGCGGGTTATCTATCCTCCAGTCCTGAAAACGGTGACCACGTTTTTCATGTGACAGAACGTTTGAGTCTAACTGTAACAGGCGCGTCCGAATCTTACGGCATGACAGAACCCGACTATGGTGTGCATTACTACGCTTCGGGTCTGGTAGTAAACGCCTCCGCACCCAACTTGGTGGTTCTAACTGATGACACGCGTGTCACTCTTGCTGGCTTTTTCGGAACCGGCAGTGCCCCGCAAAACGGCATTTCATCCGATGTGTCATTTCAGATTCACCGATCATCAATGCTCTTTTGGCTTTGGCAAAATGAAAACCGCCTGCTAGTGCAGTCCGACACGGGAGAGCATCCCGCCCAGATATTGTGGGGTGCCCAAGACGCGCCGATAGCTGTGCCGCCGGCGCAACCAATGCTGTCGCTGCCCGACAGCTCAGAGTATTATTTCGCGCAATGGCTTCTCGACGGTTGCCGTTTTCCTGCCGCGCCGGGACACAGCGCGCCTGATCCTGGCTTCATTGTCATGGACGCTCCACACTTCATGCAGGCATGCTATTTACCCGCAGATCTCGATGCGGACAACAACGGCATACCGGATTGGTGGGAACACCGGTATTACGGCCAGAACGGTCAAGACCCGTCCTCGGACGATGATAGTGACGGCTTCACGCTGGCCGAGGAGTACGCTGACCGCAGCGATCCGCTCAGATCCGAAAGCATCCCTGCCGCGCCGGTCATAAATCATCTGCCGCTGTCTGAAATTCAGAACACCCCAGGCCCTTTCACCATAGCCGCGACCATACAGGATACACATAACGTCGCTTCCGCTTCGGTCAGATGGCGCCGCGGCGCCGATGCTTGGCAGGAGACCGCAATGATTGCCGCTTCCAACAATTGGTTCACGGCGGAGATCGCCGCAGACTCCAAAGCCGGTGACGATTTCGAGTACATGATAGTGGCGACCGATCCCGCCGGACGTTTCAGCCAGACCGAACTGCACTACATTTTCTTGGTATTCCCCGTTGCCGATACCTCGCGTTTCCACGACCTCCACCTGACCGCGCTGACCACGCAAAATGTCGTAGGAGTCAACATGAACCTTCACAACACCGGCAACGCCGATCTTCTGTGGTTCATGCGTTTAGCCCGCATGGAACAGATCAACGACCCTTCACTCAGCGGCTGGAACCGCACGACGCTGGACCAGGAGTGGCAAGCTTCCACAAACCGTTTTAGCTCCCCCCCCCACTCGCTGCACTCACGTCTGATCTCAGGCGGCTTGGCGCAGAGTCCAGCAGTACGTGCCACAATCACTCTGCCGCCGCTATTGCTCGGCGCTAACGCTAAACTCTCCTTCAAGCACTGGATCCATTCTGAGGTACACCAAAACACCACCCGCGCCTTTGACGGCGGCATCGTAGAATTCTCAAAAGATAACGGTGAAACCTTTCAGCAATTAAAAGGCCCCTACACACACACCATCTACGGCTGGACCTACTCTCCGTGGCCGGAAGGAACCCCATGCTTGGCGGGAAACGGCACGGACGACTGGAGTGAGGTGACGTTTGACTTGACGCAGGAGTATCCCGAGGAGAACGGCTTCCAAGGTCAGGAGATCATCTTCCGCTTCCATTATGGAGGTGACAACAACACCGATAACGAAGGCTGGTATCTTGACGATGTCATGGTTGAGCCGCTGCTTTGGCGGCAGGGTTTTTACAACAACATTGAAGCCTCCTACAACAACACGATCACACCCGGCCAGAACAAACGTGTTTTCTGGTTCAACCAGCCGGTCAACATGGGGTTGCGTGACGACAACCTAACGGTCATTATAGAGTCCAATGATCCGGTTAACCCCCTCTTTAGCTTCTACTGGCAGCTCAAGATACGCGATTATCCTAGTGTGAGTAATCTTTTTGCGCGGCAGTCCGCCAACGGCGACGGCATCGTATCACTTGCAGGCGATTTCGCGGATGTGGACGGTGACCCGCTCAGACTCGCGTTCGAATGGTCCGGCGATAATGGAAAAAGCTGGCTGACGGCAGCGCTGACCAATGTCACAGACGCAAGCGGAGAGATAGCTTCGTACGCCGGCGATGGAACGCTGGAGCATGTTTTAACTGTCACAAACAATTTGCCTTTCATGAACACGGTTGCTTCCACATGGAATTCAAGCCTTACAGAGCTAGCGCATGCAGTCAATACCCAGATGCTATTCCGTGTCACAGTCTCTAACAGTTGTTTCGGAAGCAGTTACGTGACGCCGGAATTCACTGTGGACAACGTTCCGCCGGTTTTCTTGCCCGGCACGCTCACCTGCGATCCGTTTGACGCTTTCTGGAATTACGCGGTCACGACCAACCAGCTCACGCTCAACTGGCCGCACGCTTCGGATGCGCCTCTTACCAACATCTCATACAGAATCGAACACGCGGGAATCACCAATGCCATGCCGCATAACACCATGACTTTAGCACTCTCCAACCGGCTCGATACAATCCATACTTTCCGAGTGGTGGCCTGCGACGCGGCCGGCAACGCCAGCGCGCCGCTGGATGCCGTGTTCCTGATACTGGACCCGGACGGCGACTATGACGGCGACGGCATGTCAACTTCCGACGAGCAGAACGCCGGCACTTCAGCCGCTGACGCCTCGTCGCGCTTTGTGGTGGCCTTGGCACCTTTGGCCGGCAACGGATCAACCATCCGCTTAAGCTGGCAAAGCTATGCGGGTCGGCTCTATACCGTCGAGTTTTCCGACAGCCTGCAGCCGCCCGCATGGCAGCCGCTTGCTGGTTTCATAGATATGCAAGGCACGGGTCAAACGCTTGCTATAGAACTTCCGCATGACCGCCTCGCTCGGTTTTTCCGCATCATAGTGAGGTTGCCATGAAACTGACGCGCTTATTGCTTGTCGCAGCATCCGCAGTGGTGGCTTTATGCCCAGCCTGTTACCGGACTCAGCGCAAGCCATTGCGCCTGCAGTGGCCGACAATGGGCACTGTCGCTGCCGTGCAATGCGCTGACCATGCTTCAGCCGCGCGCGCCCGCGAGATATGCGAGGCGTCGTTCG
>JAQVQN010000104.1 GCA_028701555.1 Kiritimatiellia bacterium
CTGGATTGGTGATCACCAGATAAAGACCAAAACGTTCTACAGGCATGATTTAATCTCCATGGGCGTCAATCATATCACGCGCTAGGCGGTTTTGACTAACGTGAAATGACTTAGACATAATGCCAGGTTGCGATTGAATAATGTTGAATCGCACCCAAAAAATCATTGGCATGTCTTGAAGGGTTGCCCAAACCGTAAAAATGTGGTTTATATAGAGGTGCTTGCAAAACCTTCGGTTTTGGCAAGCAGAGGGTTCAGGGTTCGGGGGTCAGAGGGACCTGAGGTCGCGCTGTGCGCGACCTGATCTTCAGGCAAACATGTGGGCGATCACGGCCTGACCTCGCGTTTTCCGTTTCTCGTTTCCTGTTTCCTGAACCCTGAGCCCTCACCTCTGCTTGTTCGTGCAAATACCCCGTAGCGGTGTTGCGAGAGGCTCGAAAGGTCTGATTATGAAACAAAAAAAGTTGGTTCTGACGATGGCGGCGGTGCTGTCCGGCATGGTGGCGGGGGGCGTGCTGGAGCATGTGCGTGTCGCCGCCAAAGTCTCGGCGCAACCCGAGCCAGTCGCTGGTGAAGCCAAAGTGGCAGCGCCTGCGCCGGTTGAAAAGCGGGACTTGATGTCGTTGCAGAGCGCCAATGACGCTCTGCGCGCGGCCAACGAAGAGTTGCGCCGCCGTCTGGCGGAAGCGGAGCGGGCGCTGGCAGACGATGGCGTAGGCATATCGGAAGCGGCGGCCACTAATTCGCCGGGCGAGGCGGTTGATGAAGAGCGCCGGCCGCGGCGCGAGGGCTTTGCCGAGCGCATGGAGCGCATGCGTCAGGAGAACCCCGAGGCTTATGCGGAAATGCAGCGTCGGCGTGATGAGTTCAGGCAGCAGATGGAACAGTTTGCCCGCGACCGGAATGATTTCCTGACGGCGGTAGATGTTAAGAACATGAACGAGGCGCAACGCGAGAACCATGAGAAACTCATGGAGACCGTGGCGCACGTAAACAGTCTGATGGGGGAAATGGAAACCGCCGAAGGCGAGCGCCGCAGGGAATTATGGCGCGAGATGTCTGAAGCAGGCATGGCGCTCGACACGCTTTACGCAGAAGAGCGCCGTTACCTTTTAGAAGAGACGGCGCGTTCGATTGGATATCAGGGCAATGACGCCAGCGCATTTGCCGACCACATGCAGACTATAATCGAGAACACCTCGCTTATGCCGAATTTCGGGCGCGGGCGTGGCGGAGGCACGGGCAGGCCGCGCTAACGTGCGGCGTGCGCGGGGTCACTCCCACTCGATGGTCGCGGGTGGCTTGGAACTGATGTCATACACCACGCGGTTTATGCCGCGAACCTCGTTGATGATGCGGTTCGAGATGCGGGCGAGCGTTTCGTAAGGCAGGCGGGTCCAGTCGGCAGTCATGGCGTCGATGCTGTCGACCACGCGCAACACGCAGACATTCTCGTAGGTCCGCTGGTCGCCCATGACGCCGACGGTGTTGACCGGCAATAGTACCGCGAATGACTGCCAGATCGATTTGTGATCGGGCAGTTTCTTGATCTCCTCCTGAACGCGGAGGTCGGCCTGCTGCAGCAGGAGCACACGTTCTTCAGAGACCTCTCCCAGAATACGCACACCCATGCCGGGGCCCGGGAAGGGTTGGCGGTCAAGCAGTTCGTCGTCCATGCCCATGACCCTTCCCGCCGCACGAACCTCGTCCTTGAAAAGCTCGCGCAGCGGCTCCACCAGTTCGAACTTCAGATCAGGCGGCAGCCCCCCCACGTTATGATGGCTCTTGATGGTCTCGCTGGGGCCTTTGAGGGGGCTGATGCTCTCGATCACGTCGGGGTAGATGGTGCCCTGTCCCAAAAATTTGCAGTCGCTGAACTTGCGCGCCTCTTCCGTGAAGACCTCGATAAAAACGCGTCCTATGATTTTGCGTTTGATTTCGGGGTCTGCGGCTCCTTTCAGAGCCGAATAAAAGCGTTGGCGGGCGTTGACCGTGTGAAGGTCCATGCCGAGTTTAGCGTGGAACATTTCTTCGACTTGCCGGTCCTCGCCATAGCGCAGCAGGCCGTTGTCGACAAAGATGCAGTGCAGGCGGTCGCCGATGGCCTTGTGCAGCAGTACTGCGGCGACTGAAGAGTCGACTCCGCCGCTGAGACCCAGCACAACATGCTCGGAGCCGATCTGCCGCTTGAGTTTCGCCACGGTCTCGTCGACCCACGACGAGAGCTGCCAGTCGCCTTTGCAGCGGCAGATATTGAAGATAAAATTGCGCAGGATTTCTTTGCCGTGCTGGGTGTGCACGACCTCTGGGTGGAACTGCAGGGCGAAGATGCCGCGCACGTCGTCGCGCATGGCGGCGTGCGGGCAGGAGGCCGAACTTGCCGAAGCCTGGAAGCCCGGTGGCAGGATCTCGACCTGATCGCCGTGGCTCATCCAGACATCGAACGAGGCCGGCATATTTTGGAAGAGACGATTATCGGGCAGGGTTTCGATGCGGGTGTGGCCGTATTCGCGGTGCGCTCCCGGTTTTACAACACCACCTAGAGTCTTGGCGGTCAGTTGCATGCCATAACAGATGCCCAGGACGGGTATGCCGAGAGTGAAGATGGCGGGGTCGCAGAGCGGGGCATTATCAGCGAAGACGCTGTTGGGGCCGCCGGAAAGAATGATGCCAGCGGGTTTGCGCTCGCGCAGTTCGTCGGCTGTAGTGTCGAAACGCAGGATCTCGGAATAGACCTGCTGTTCACGTATGCGGCGGGCTATAAGCTGGGTGTATTGAGAGCCGAAATCAAGAATGGCAATCCAATTGTGTTGCATGGTTTTGTTTTTTTAGTAGGTTTATGGTTCTTCGATCAGGGTTAAGTTGACTTCCCGGCTGACGCCGGCGCGGACAACGGTCAACGTGATGCGCTCGCCGGGCTGGCGGGGGTCTAGGATCGCGCGCAGATCCTCAACCGTCCTGACTGGGACGGTGTCGACTGCGGTGATGACGTCGCCGAAAACCAGTGCACCCAGGCGGCTGATGCCGATGCCCTCCAGGCCGGCGCGGGCGGCGGGTGTCTGCTCGTAGACCGCGTAGAGTGCCACGCCGGAAATACCGGCGCGGGCAGTGACATGGTCGGGCAGCAGTTCCACGCCGAGACCGGCGCGTGTGATGCGGCCTTTCTCGATGAGCTGCGGGATCACGCGCGCCACAGTATCGGCAGGCACCGCGAAACCGATACCAGCATAGGCGCCGCTGGGGCTGAGGATGGCGGTGTTGACGCCCACCAAGAGGCCTTGAGAATCCAGCAGGGGTCCGCCCGAGTTACCGGGGTTGATCGCCGCGTCGGTCTGTATCACGTCAGAAATGCGCCGATCAGTCATGGAGGTGATGGTGCGGCCCAGAGCGCTGACTATGCCTGACGACAGAGTCGTGTCGAGTCCGAAGGGGTTGCCGATGGCATAGACTGGCTGTCCGACCTCCAGATCCCGCGAAACTGCCAACTCGACCGGAATCAGTTTTTCCGGAGGCGCGTTGATCTGCAGGACCGCCAGATCGTAGTCCGGCGCGATGCCGACGAGTTTGGCCTCATAGCGCGAGCCGTCGGGAAAAGTCACGGTCAGGGTGCTGGCCTGATGCACCACATGGTAGTTGCTCACGATATGGCCGCTCTTATCCCACACGAAGCCAGAGCCCGCGCCTTGCGGCACCTCGTAAATCTGAAAGCCGAAAAAGCCGCGGCGCACCAGGGCATGGTTGGCCACGGCCACAACAGAGGGAGAGACGCGTTTGTACAGGTCGGTGGCACCGGTGTCGTAGCGTGGCATGTCGGCGGCCGGGCGTGAAATCGCGGCGAGTCCGGCCTGTTCAATTTTGTGATTCAGTTCCGTGATGGCCCTCATGTGGTCGTGATAGCGCCGCCGATTCTCTTTCAGGTGCAGCGCCAAGAAAACGACCATACCGATCAGGGTCAAGGTCATCAAGGGTGATCGGTTGGAATTCATTTGATAATGATAGCCTTAACGGTCGGTGGATTCTAGCCGAAAAAGAGGGCAAAGAATTGTACGGCATTAGGCTTTCTGGTATTATTAAGAGACAAAACGTTTAGGAGGGTACTGATGAAGACGATTATGTTAAAGACCGTTTGCGTGTTGGCTATGGTTGGAGCGGCAGGAGCGCAGGTGCTTAGGCCGGTTCCGTTGGATGACGCTGGTAAGATCGCAGGGTTGATTGGCGACAGCCTGACGGCGCAGCCTGCCAAACCGCGCAAGGTGCTGGTATTCTGGCGTTGTGAGGGTTTCGTTCACGGCGAGGCAATCGAATACGCTAACAAAGCGCTGGAGATCGCGGCGCAGCAGACCAAGGCTTTCGACGCCGAGTTCAGTTGTGACTACCGAATGCTGTCCGACAAAAAGAACCTGATGAAATACGACGTTGTTGTGCTCAACAACACGACGCACCTTGACACCAAAAACAATGCCGCTATGGTGCCTAACCTAGTTGATTTTGTTAAAAGCGGTCGCGGTTTGTGTGTCATACACGGCGGAGCGGACTGCTTTTATGATAGTCCGGAGTTGGCTGAAATGGTCGGCGGTCTTTTCGATGGGCATCCCTGGGGGGCAGGCGGCACTTGGGCGTTCAAGCTGGATGAACCCGGGCATCCGTTGAACCGTGCGTTTGGCGGCAAGGGGTTTAAAGCCAGTGACGAGATTTACCAGCAAAAGACTCCGCCCTATGAGCGATCCAAGCTGCGGGTGCTGGTGTCGCTGGACTTCAGCGACGAGGCGACGGCCAAGGCCAAGGGACAGAAGCGCGCTGACAACGATTACGCGGTGAGCTGGATCCGTCCGTATGGGGCCGGCAGGGTTTTCTACACCTCCTTCGCGCACGACAAGCGCACCTATCTCGACCCTGCCCGCCTGTGGCACATTCTGGACGGCCTGCAGTACACATTGGGTGATTTGAAGGCAGACGACACGCCGGCCGCAAAATAAGGATAACGAGATGAGATCGTTTCTGGCGTGTATTATAGCGTTGTCGTGTTCGGGCGTAATGGCTGAACCGGGGCTGACAGGTTTATGCCAGCGATGGTGGCAGGCATACGAAGGGGAGGATGCCGCGGGGAAACATGTGCTGGGATTGTGGGATTTCGCCGCCGGGGCAGAGACGCGCGATGCGTCTGGCAAGGGCCATGAGCTTAAACTGCAAGGGGCGGTGTTCACGCCGGAAGGGCGTTTCGGCCCGGGGTTGGAGTCGTTCTGCGGGCATCCGGTCGTCGACAAGCGTCATGCCGCTGTCGCGGCAAACAACCGGTCGCTGACGCCCAAGGCGGCCTTCTCGTTAGAGCTGTGGCTGAAACCGAAGCCTGCGCTGACGAATTACCAGGAGGCGTTTCTGGTAGACAAAAAATACGTGTCGCACACAGATTACCAGTTCACGCTGGGCTATCCGGACAGGGGCGGCATGCGGGCTTTGACGATGCGGCTGGGTTTCGGCGAGGATTCCGTGACTTATGTTTCCGAAAAAGCCGTGTATGTGCCGGACGAGTGGTGCCATGTAGCCTTCACCTACGACGGTGAGGGCACAGGGCGTTTCTATCGTGACGGCAAGCCTGTGGGGGGCTCCACAAAGACCGGCAGAGGCAGCATAGCACCCGGCAAGCACCCGTTGTCGATCGGCGACCGCATCGGCAGTCTTTACCGAGGTTTCCCCGGGGTTATCTCGCAGGTGCGTCTCTGTGACGGTGCGCTTGAGTTTCGCCCTGTGAAACTGGCTTACGAGACAGAGCGGAACGTATTCGTGCGCATGGAGAAAGTTGATCCGCTGCGGTTCAGGCTGGGCAATATGCGTCCGGAGAAGATCAACGGCGGGCGCGTGACGTTCTCGGTTGACGGCATGGAGTGGGCGCAAGCGGAGTTGCCGGAGATCGCATCCGGTGCTGGGTACATATTGCTTGTTCCTGTCGACACCGGGTTGAAGCCCGGCGAGTACCAGATCAAAGCATCGGCCGAGGTTTTCGGCGCGGTGCCCTACACGACAGAGGAGTCGTTCATCATCACGCTGGTGCCGCGGCGTCCGGCGCGGATGCCGGTGGTGATGTGGGGTCTTTACGGGCCTGAACGTTTCGAGCGGGAGATGCCGAGGTTGAAGGAGATCGGGTTCACGCACGCGCTTGGCTTTGGCGCCGAGGGCGAGCAGATATTTCAGTCCGGCAAGGTCGGTTTGCCCGGCAAGAGCGAGTATATCGCCAATGTCAGGCGCTTGCTGAACCTTGCGCTGGCCAACGATCTGGGCGTGATCGTGAGGCTATCCCCGCTGAAAGGCATTGCAGACAAGCGGAAGGGCATGCTGCGTGTGGACCGTGAGGGCAAGGTGAACGAGGCGAAACCGCAGCCTTGCGCCGCATATCCGGGACTGGCGGAGTTCGGCTACAATTTAGGGGCTTCGGTGGTGCAGGCATACGGCGGGTTCCCGGCGTTGCAGGCGGCTCTTTTAAACACCGAGGTGCGCGACGGGGCCAACGTCTGCTGGCACGAGCATGATCGCGCGGCCTGCCGGGAGGCGACAGGGGCGGATTATCCGGCAGACGCGCCGGGAAAATGGGGGGTGGAGTTTGAAAAGTTAAAGGACTTCCCAAAGGACCGCTTGATCCCCGACGACCACCCGCTGCTGAAGTTTTTGAGATGGTATTGGAAGGATGGTGACGGGTGGAACCGTTTTAATACCGAGCTTCACCGCGGACTCAAGTCGACGGGCAGGGCGGACTTGTGGACGTTCCACGATCCGGCCGCGCGTGTGGCAAGCGTGTATGGCAGCGGCGGTGCGGCGGATGTGATTTCGCACTGGACCTATTCATACCCAGACCCTATCCGGATAGGGGTGGCCACAGATGAGTTGTTCGCTATGGCCAGAGGCGCTGCGGAGCCACAGAAGGTGATGAAGATGACACAGGTCATCTGGTATCGTGCGCAGACCGCGCCTGCCGAAAAGGGGGACGCAGAAGCGAAAGAGTTCAAAACACCTTGGGAGGACACTGATCCGGACGCGGCGTTTCCGACCATTGCGCCGATGCATTTACGCGAGGCTTTCTGGACCAAGCTGGCGCGTCCGGTGAGCGGCATCATGTATCACGGGTGGGGTTCGCTGGTGCCGGACAGCGGCGAATCCGCGTATCGGTATACGCATCCATCAACGCGCAAAGAGTTGAGGCGGCTTATAAAGGAGGTTGTCGAACCTTTGGGGCCGACCCTGCTGCAGGTGCCTGACCGCAAGGCGGATGTGGCTTATCTGCAAAGTTTCGCTTCGCAGATGTTCGCGCGCCGCGGCACATACGGATGGGGCAACAAGTGGTCGGGCGACGCCTATCAGATATTACTGTGGGCTGGGTTGCAGCCTGAGATTATTTATGACGAGACCGTTTCGCGTGAGGGTTTGGCCGGTTGCAAGGTGTTGGTTCTGATGGACTGCGACGTGTTGACCGCGGGTGTGGTCAGTAAAATACAGGCTTTCCAGAAGAATGGCGGTCTGATCGTGGCGGACGAGCGGCTCTGTCCGGCGATCCACGCGGATATTGTGATAGCCTCGTACACTCGTACGCGCCAGGCGGAGCATGACCGCGCGGCGCTGGTCGCCAAGGCTGAGGAGTTGCGCAAGGCGTTGCAGGGCCGGTACGTCTGGTATTCTGACTCATCGACGCGCGACGTGGTGCCCAGGTGCCGCGTGTATGGCGGCACCGATTATCTGTTCGCGGTGAATGATCGCCGCG
>JAQVQN010000105.1 GCA_028701555.1 Kiritimatiellia bacterium
GGTTAAAATTCTTGAGTTGGAGCTTTCTGTGGTGCGCGGACGCCTTGAGGCCAAGTCGATCGCGCTTGAACTTACAGAAGACGCGGTTGACCTGCTGGTTAGCAAGGGGTATGACCCTGCGCACGGGGCTAGGCCGTTGCGCCGCACGGTTGAGCGCTTTCTTGAAGACCCGCTGGCCGAAGAGCTGCTCAGGGGCGTATTAACGCAAGGCGTGGTGGAGATAGGGGTCGCAGCCGACAAGCAGAGCTTGAGTTTCAGGATGAAGGGCGAGTTGCCGCTGCGCACGGGCACTAAGGAAGAGCTAACGGAGGTTGCGGCTGCGCCAAAGAAGATCGCTAAGAAGCGTGCGGCAAGTAAGCCGAAAACCACCGGCCTTAAGAAGTAGACAGTGTTAGTGTGTGGGTTTGTTAGTGAGCAGGGGTTTGGTTATGGCTGGCAAAAAGAAAAAAGTTGTGGATCCGCGACCGGATTGGGACACCTATTTCATGGAGATAGCGCAGGTGACCGCCACGCGCGCGAACTGCCTGAGGCGCAAGGTAGCGGCGGTGGTGGTTTCCGAAAACCGGATCATCTCGACCGGTTACAATGGCACTCCGCGCGGCGTGACCAACTGTTTCGCGGGCGGCTGCGCACGCTGCGCCGGCACGGCACCCTCCGGTTCGAGTCTTGAGGAATGCATCTGTGTACACGCCGAGCAGAACGCCATCTGCCAGGCGGCGTATTATGGTATACGCTTGGCAGGTTCTACAATATATGTGACAATCAGTCCGTGCCTGACTTGCGCCAAAATGATCATCAACGCAGGCATCAGAGAGGTTGTCTACGGAGGCGACTACGCTTTTACCGCGCAGGCAGAACGGCTGTTGAAAGAGGCTGGCGTGAAGTGCAGGCGTTACGCACAGAAAAATAAAGTCTGATTACGGCTTTGAGTATACGACCAAGCTTGTTTCTCCAGCAATCGAGGTCGGCAGCGAATACTCCGCCGCGCACCTGACTTTCTGGCACTATACGCAAGATTGGGATTTAGCGCAGGACAGTCGCTCCCAGCGCGATCAGCAGAGCGCCCAGCAGGGCGTGGGCCACGCCCGCCAGCCGGAAGACGGACAGGTGCCCGTTGAGCCAGTCTATTGCCTGCCGCATTTTCCATGGATAAAGCAACAGGATCATGCCTTTGACGATGCACAGGTATGCCAGCGTCACCAGCACCAGCCGCCACGGCGAAGTGTGCACCCGCGCAACGTGCAGGAGTTCGTAGGGGAACAGCGTTAGTATGGCACCGATTGCGCGGCAGGACAGAAGGTTGCCGAGCCACAGCCATGTCAGTGGGATGCAGGCCAGCACGGCAAAGGGGATGTACTTCTGGAAAGGCATCAGCAGATCCAGCCCCATTGTCATAAGGGCCACGCCGGCCCAAATCCAGGCGATGGTGCTAAGGATGTAGCCTGCGGCCTTGTTGCGGGGCAGGGCCTTGTAAATTGCGGACATGCGCGCGGGGGCCCAAGCGATTGAAATCCCGATAACCAGGCAGATGAGTCCTAGCAGATAGCTCCAGCAATGAAGAGGCATATGATTCTCCGTGAAATGACAGCGGTCATTAAATCAAATCGTAGGCATTAGATAAAGGTGTTTCGTCGTTTGCCTGCCAGCCGCCAGGCTGTGGCGGCAGACAGGCAGGTGCCGACGCAGCTTGTCGCTGCCCCGGCCAGCATCAGCCATGTCCAAGGCGACCATATCAGCACGAAGCCGCCCATTGCAACTGCCATGCCGGCCGCGAAGCAGGCGTGGCAGCCGATAGCGCAAGTGCCGCTTTTGTTTTGCTCTGATTTGTTCATTGTTTTTCCGGAGGTGCGGATTCTAGGCTTTGGTTGCCTTTGTGATCTAATCTGCGGAAAAGACGGTCTGATAAAGCTACTGTCTCTCTTATAAAAGGGCAGCGCGGGCTGACAAACCAGTACAGACGTTTGCAGGGGCTGGCGTAGTTCTCGTTGCGCACGTATTGCACACTGTGCTGCCAGATGTCGTCCGCCATGATCAAAGCACCCGCGATGACTGCGACCAGGCCGAAAGTGACCAGCCTTCGCCTGCCGCAAGCCACAATCAGATAACCCAGCAGGGTCAGGCCCATGCCGCCGTAGAAATGGTGTACTCCGCCCAGCGTCTCCATGTTCGGCGGGTGGGAGTTGAGAAAAGCCGCAAACGATTCCATAGCCTTGACCTTTCTTGGCAATTCGTTTGTTTATTGTTTGCGGAAAAGTTTTAGCAATGCCGAGCAGATCAGGAATGCGGCTGCAACCAGCCCGAACTGGCCTGTCTTGGCCAGTCCTGGCGCATTATCCTTCGCGAATGCCACGAGCAAGGCCGAGCCTAGGAACAGTGCGCCGCCGATCACGCTCATGGCTAGGCAGGTGGTCATGCGGCTGAACTGTTGCGCGTGTCTTTCAAGGTCGCGGTGCTGCGACTCGATCCGCAGGACGCCGTCGTTCATGTTGGTCAGGAAGGTTCCCAACGCGGCAGGCAGCGCCCTGATCGCGCGTGTGCCATCGGCAGCCAGTCGGCCTAGTTCGTCACGCACATTGCTCAGCGAGAAACGGTTCTTGATGGCATCTTTTATAAACGGAGCAAGCTCAACCACAAAGTACATCTTCGGCGAGAGCATGCGCACGATGCTTTCCGTCATCACCGCCGCGCGGCAGAGCATTATTAGCTGCTGCGGCACGACCAGCTTGTGCGTGGCGAGCAGATCCATGACGATCTCCAGCATGGTGTCCACGCGCAGGTCTTCGGCGGGCAGGTCGTAGTAAAAGACCAGCAGCTCGTGCAGGTCGCGGGCTAGGCGCATCGTATCCGGGGTATGGTTGGGTTCGGCATACGCCGCGAGTATCCGGCTCATGCGCACCGCATCCTTGGTCACGACTGCGACGAACAGGTCGATCATCAGCTTCTGTGTCTCGGGGTCGATAGTGCGCACCATGCCGAAGTCGAACAGGCCGATGGTCGGGCCCGGCATCACCAGAATGTTGCCGGCGTGGACATCTCCGTTGTAGACGCCGTGGGTAAAGACCTGCTTTGACAGCAAGGCCACCAACTTTTTTGACAGAGTATCGCGGTCATAGCCCAGTCTGAGAAGCTCGTCGAGACGGTCGATCTTAACGCCTTCCAGTTTTTCAAGCACCAGCACCTTTTCAGTGCAGAGGTCTTTATAAACAAGCGGAATCTTGACGTTGGGGTCGCCGTCGAAGATCTTGCGGAACTTAAGCGTGTTGTGCATTTCACGCTTGAAGTCCATCTCCATGCGGATGGTCTTGTAAAACTCTTCCACGATGCTGCGCAGGTTCAGGTGGCGCAACTCCTCGACATGCCGCTCCAGCAAAGGGATGAAGCGGCTCAAGATGTCGATGTCGGTGTCCACCATCGCCTGGATGCCGGGGCGCTGGATCTTCACGACCACCGCTTCGCCTGTGGCGGACAGGCGCGCCGCGTGCACCTGGGAAAGCGAAGCCGCGCCTAACGGCTGTTCCGAAAAATCAGCGAAGATCTGGCTGATCGGCCGACCGTATTCCGACTCCACCGCCTTGACTGCATCTGCCAGAGGCATGGCCTCGACGCCGTCCTGCAGCCGCGCCAGCTCGTTGGCGACGCCGTCCGGCAGCAGATCCCGTCGTGTACTGAGCACTTGGCCGAATTTGATGAAGGTCGGTCCCAGCCGTTCGAACGCTGTGCGCAAAGCGGTGCCTAGACAGACGGAGACATCGACGGCGACGCCGGATCTTTTCATTTCGCGGCGGAGCCGGATACGTGCGCAGATATAGGAAAAGAAACAACCAATAAACACTGCGGCGATGCGCCGCAGCCGCTTCACGTTCCTATAGGGCTGAAGTCTGCCCAGACGAGTCAAACGCATAATCTATACCTTATTGAAGGCAATGCCCAGTTTCTGTCCGGTTTCTACGATGTGTTTGGCAGCGGCGGCATATTCTTCTGCGCCCGACAGGTGTTCTATCATCAGCGGCGGCGGATCGGGAAGACGGGCGAGGCGGCGCAGAAAGGTGTCGTAATCGAGCGAGCCCTTGCCGGGCTGTACCTCGCGGAAGTGGACATTCATCTCGATTTCCCAGGACAGGTCTTTGGCGTGGCAGCTTGCGATCCACGGGCCGAGCTTGTCAAAGCACTCGTTGAGCAGATCCGTGTTCCGGTAGAATTTATCCGGTGAGTTGATAAGGTTGCACGGGTCCAGGTGCACGGCGAACGCGGGACGGTCCACGGCTTTCAATATGTCCAGATAACGGTCTACGGATTCCGGCATGGCCCAGCCCATCATCTCATAGCAGAATTTCGTGCGGCGGGGCTTAACGGCATCTATGATTTTGCGGGCGTTCTCGACCGCTGCGTCAAAGAACCGCGTCGTGAAATTGTCGGGATGCGGCCCGTACCAGACATCGGGGTTGAACGAACCGGCGATATCCACGCAGCACTTGGCGCCGATCTCGTCGGCCAGCGCCAGGCCCTCTGTGACAGTGGCGATGTTTTTCGCGCGTTTTACGGGGTCTGGATCGAGCAGGTTGCACCAGCGCCCGACCTCGGCGATGACCACGTCCTCGGCTGCGAACGCCTGTTCCAGAGAGCGCAGCCGCTGCGCATCTTTGATATCCGCCTTGGGGCAATAGGCCGCGCGGTAGCCCTGGGCACGGTGCCAGCGCGCGAGTTCCTGCGGATCATCGGTCTTGGTAAACGCGGGTGCGCCGAGACGCAGGGGGCGGCTGGCATTGTCCGTGGTGCTGCCGTGCGCTATACCTGCGGCGCCTGCGGCCAGGGCGCTTCCCATAAATAATCGGCGTGTTATCTTTGGCGATTTCATGGAGAAACTTTGTCACAACATGGCGTGGATGTCAACCAGGGTGCGATTCAGTTTAGGTGAAACTGGATCGCACCAAAAAAAGGCTAATTGCCGATATAAGTTTCATTTAGACAATTCATTTTGAGATATTCTTTATGGAAGCGCCTCTATATCAAGGTGTTATCGAGATCTTGGCTTTGTTTTTAGGCCTTAGGACGTATTTTTCTGGGTGGAACAGGTTAATGTTTTAAGATTGCGCGGCGCGGCTTTGGCGCAACATCTTACACCATTAAACGGTCCTATAGTCGGGACGACGCCCGCCCCGCGAAAGTCAGCTTTTTTGTGACAGCCAGAGCCCGAAGAAGCGGTCGTAGACAAAGTATCCGCCCGCATCGCCGCGCAGTACCAGCGCCTTGTCCTCCAGCGCTTTCAGAGCCTGCCGGACGCTGCTGGCTGCGCCCAAGGCGTGTTTGGCGAGAAATGAACTTTTGAGCGGCGCCAAAACCTCACGCTCAGCCGCAAGTGCCTTTAATACCGATAACTGCCCGCGCGGAAGCATTTCGCAGTAAGCTTTGTAGGTGGCGTTCTCGCATTCGATGGCGGAGGCGATGGCTTCCTGGGCATCTGTCTCCGACGTGACCTTTTTTCCCGTAGCGTACGCGCGGTTCAACGTCATCTGGACATACCAGGTGTGTCCAGACAGTTCGTCGTAGATCAAATCGAAGGCGGCCGGCTTGAGTTCCCGCCCCGCTTGATTGAACAAGCCAAGGGCAAATGCGCGGTAGGCATCAGCCGGGATTTCTTTCAGACCGATTTTTTGGGCACTCTGGTAGAACGGGCGCTTTGCTGAAGAAAACATTTCCTCCATCAAGTGCTTCTTGCTTCCAGCGAACACAAGGCCGACATTCGGCATAAATTGCGCATGTGACCGCAGCAGCGCTTCAACACCCTTTTCTGGATATTCGATAATTTGTTGAAACTCGTCTATGGCGATGACGCAGCGCTTCCCTGAAGTCTTGATGTATTCGAAAACTTCGGCGAGGCTTCGCTGGGCTTCAGATGGTTTGATGTCAAAGGAGAGCGAGGGCGCGCCGATCTGGGAATCAAAGGTGAACGTAGGGCGAAAACTTTTGAAGAAAGAGCCGATACGCCGGATGGCGGCGTCAGAATAATCATCAAGCTGTCCGACGACAGCGTGTGCGAGCGCCGCAGTGAAATCATGCAGACTCTGGGTCGCAAAAATGTCGATATAGAAACATCTTGCTGCGGGGGCATCCGCGTTCAGGCGATGGAAAAGATGGAGTATCAACCCCGTCTTGCCCATGCGGCGTGGACTGGTCAGGCAGACGTTGCGCCCATTGGCCAAGGCGGTGGCCAGTTGGCCGGTTTCGTCTTCGCGGTCACAGAAAAAACCGGGCCCTTGGTAGCCGGAGACCAGAAACGGATTGGCTGGTTTTGCTTTCATGAGGCGTTATCATACTACATTACGTAATATACGCAACGCAAAATATGTAACATAAAATACTTAGTGCATTCAATAGCTTATTAAGTGGCAGGTAATTTAAATGCTAAGGAGGCGCAAGTGTGCGCTACTGAAAATTGGCGAGATGGATTAACTTTTTTCTGTGGCTGGCTGGTGTCGGCGGCGGTAGGCGGACGGCGGGCATCCGACGTGCGCGGTGAACGCGTGGCAGAAGTGTGCCTGGTCGTAAAACCCGCATGCACCTGAGATATCGGACAGGCTGTCCCGGGAGTCGCGCAGCAGGCGGCAGGCGTGCTCTATCCGGATGCGTATCAGGCAATGTTGCGGCGATTCTCCGATGGTCATGTGAAACAGGCGCTCAAGATGGTTGATTGAAATGCCCGCCTGCCGGGCGGCTTGCGCGATGGAAAGGGCATCGCCGTAGCGCTCGTGGAAAAGCGCGACCACCTTGGCCACCTTGTCGATGCCTGCTGCGGCTGGCCGCGTCTCGGTGATCTCCCGCGACAAACCGATGATACCGATGATCTTGCCTTTCGTGTCACGCAGCGGCATTTTGCTGGTTACGACCAAGCGCGGGGTGGGCTGCCCGCAAGGTTCTGGTTCGATGCGGTTAAGCACGGGTATCCCGTCATGCATCACGCGGCTATCGTCCGCCATGTACAGGGCTGCCTTCTGTTGTGGGAAGAAGGATAGGTCGGTTTTGCCGATGGCGTCCTGCGCGTGTTTGACGCCGCAGTATTCGCAGCCATGCGTGTTCAGGTACATGAAACGTCCGCGCCGGTCCTTGATGAAGACCGAGATGTCGGTCAGAACATCGAAAAGCTGGGTCATGCCGTGCGCGGGCGCGATACGCCGCAGGAAGGCGTAGGGTGTGGAAACGCATTTACTCATGGTGAAAATATACAAAAAAAACGGTATTGTCTACAAGACTCCGTTTGCTATGAGATGGTATACTTAAAGCATTAAAAAAAGGAGCACTGATGTCTGCAAAATGTACTCGTCGAAAATTTATTGCCTCGGCTTCAACCTTCTCAATATTACCTCGGCGGATTTTCGCGCAAGCAGGTCGGCCTGGAGCGAACGGACGGCTGTCGGTTGCCGGTATCGGCATTGGCGGCATGGGGAAAGGCAATCTTAAAAGGATCGCGGAAGCTGGACATCAGGTTGTCGCGCTTTGCGATGTTGACCGCGCCTATGCCGCGCCGGTGGTCGCTCAATATCCGGGCGCGGTTTTTTTCACGGATTTCCGAGAGTTGTTTGAACGGCAAAAAGATCTGGATGCGGTGATGATCGCCACGCCGGATCACACACATGCTTTGATTGCCTCTGCGGCGATGAAAGCCGGGAAACATGTTTTTGTTCAAAAGCCGCTTTGCCATGACATTTTCGAATGCAGGGAGTTGGCG
>JAQVQN010000106.1 GCA_028701555.1 Kiritimatiellia bacterium
GGCTGACAATACCCGCTTTGTGCGCACGCGGCCCGCCGCAGCCGGATTATGGTCGTTGACTTTCAAAACCCCGCCCGATGCCGAAGGCAGGCAGGAAGCGGTAGAGCTGACCAACCGGTCGCAGCCGCGCACACGCAAATGCGCCACTTCGCGCCGCGGCCTCACCTTTGAATGGCAAGGGCTGGATCTGCCCGGCGAGGCTGGCGCGGTCGACGTGCGCGCGGAAGTGCGCATCGCGCCCGGCGCCGGGGCGAGCGAATGGCGCATCACGGTCAAGAACCGCAGCCGCCGTTTCGGACTTTGGGAGACCGACTATCCGCGGTTGACCGGCGTTGTCCCTCCCGGCCTCGCCGACGTGCTGCTGCCGCGCGGCAACTGGGGCGGATCGCTCATGCCCCGTCACGCCGGACAATATGACGGCAGATATCCTTCGTTCGCCTGCCCGGTACAGCTTGCCGCCTTCAATCTGGGTGAGGCCGGACTCTATCTGGCAGCGCATGACGGGGATGCCAACGCCAAGCGTCTGGTGGTCACACGCGAGCAGGACTTCACCTTTAAAGCCCTCGCCGAGAACGCGGGCGTTCCCGGCGCGGCTGGCGCTCCGGATTACCCGCTCGTGATCGCGGCATACAAGGGCGACTGGTGGCAGGCTGCTAAACGATACCGAGCATGGGCCTTGCGGCAGCCGTGGACCTCCAAAGGACCGATACGCGAACGATCCGATTATCCGCGCCGCCTGACGGATCTGGGCTTCTGGATGCTGCTGAACGGCCACCCCGCGAGCGTGTCCGACGCCATGTCCAAAACCGCTCTGCTCTACCCTGACATCCCGCTTGGCGTGCATTGGTACAATTGGCACGAGATACCATTCGACCACAGTTACCCGGAGTATTTTCCGGCCAAACCCGGTGTTGCCGAGGCCGCCCGCGCCATGGAAGCCGCCGGGCAAACCGTAATGCCCTACATCAACGCGCGGCTGTGGGACCGCGACATCCCCAGTTTCACAGAGGCGCTCCCAGCAACATGCAAACAGCCGTCTGGCACGAATTATGTGGAGACCTACGGTTCCGGCCGCTATCTGGCGCCGATGTGCCCCGACACGGAGTTGTGGCAGCAGCGGATATATGGCATCTGCGCCAGCCTGATTGATAAATACAACATGGGCGCCATCTATCTCGACCAGATCGGTTCCGCAGCCCCTGTATACTGCTTTGACCCGACACACGGACATCCGACCGGCGGCGGCAGCCATTGGGTGGACGGCTACCGCACGATGATGCGCTCCATCAAGGCCGCCGCCGTCAAGCGCAAGGTGGCACTGACCACCGAGGATTCGGCCGAGCCCTACATGGATAACATAGACGGCTGCCTGGCCTGGAATCCGCGCCATCAGGAGGATGTGCCGCTGTTGCCGGCCGTCTATTCCGGCTACACGATATACTTCACCAGTCCGCAATCAGCAAGTGATTCGCTCGACGCTTTCTGCGCCGCGCAGGCCCGGGATTTCCTGTGGGGCTGCCAGCTCGGCTGGAACGACCCGTGGATTCTGCAGGAACCGCACCGCGAAAAACAAGCGTTCCAATATGAGCTTTGCCGCTACCGCCTCGCCGCCAAAGAGTTCATGGTGTTCGGAGAGCTGCTGGACGAGCTGCGCCCTGAACAGGCACCTGAACAGGCTGTGCATCTATGGCACCGCCATCAACCCCACAACGCCCGTCTGCCAATCGTGATGGGGACTCTCTGGCGCGACGCGGCAGGACGTCTTGCCGCTTTCGTTGTGAACACCAGCGGACACCCAAAAAGCTTTTCTTTCAAAGTGGAAACGGCAAGGTGGTCGAAGTGCCAGATCATGTGGCGCATATCTTTGCTCACAACCGAGGGGGAAGAATCTTTACGCGAGGGTCAATCAAACTCGCTAATCATGGGTGATCTCAAACCGCGCGAGATACGAGCCTTTATTTTCACGCCTGCCGCAGAATGACTGCGCGTATTTAATCGCGGTTGTCTTTTTCCGCTACCAGTGTACGGACAGAGGGATGTGTTGAAAGACGGTTGTATTCAAGTAGCGCCGGATAAAGTTCTGGTGGCACCTCTCCGCTATCACGCTCGATCCGGCGGCTGATATGCACCACGGCGCGGCCATCGTCATTGATTTCAGAACGCACATCATAAGACAAGCTGCCCAGACCGTTCGGCAACTCCCAGTTCCTTGATTCAGGCACCAGTGCCAAACGGGTGTAGCCTGGCGGCAATAGTATGCGGCACTCCAGTGTGTCCGGCGTAGTGCCGCTAAGGAAAAGCGGATGCTCACGCTTGTCAGACCGCAAAGGAAACAAGGCACCCGCAACTTCCGGTATAGTTAGAGTCAACACTCCGGTATCGACCGCAGCGTATCTGCGCGCCGCAACAGTGTAAGACCTGTAAGGCGGATAAGATTCAGTCTCCGTCACCAGATCAGACACCGCTTGCGCTGATTTTGAGATGCCGTTGATCAGGTCAAGATAGTGCCTGCGGCGGTCTTCCGGCAGCATCTCCTGATATTGTTTACGGAATGGGCCGGCTCGTGTGCCCGCGAACCAGTTGGTGACTGTTATCCGCGCATCGCCGCTTTCATCTAGGCATACAATCCATTCGCTTCTGTTGCTGTTTCGCATCTCGTCCGCGACACTAACCGTAAACTGCTTGCCGCGCAGCGTCAGCGCGGGTGCCCTGTCAAGTGCTGAAACACCCGGCTCGTCATACTGATCGCCGTCATTCAAATAATATGTCCGCCCCTTGTGATGCACGGCAACCAGCGGAAAACTGTAGAACTTCAACTGCGGGAGATCACGTTGCGGCTGCGAGAAAAATTCAAAAGAGGTTGTGTCACTAGATGCCAGAATTACCTCAGCTTCGAATCCTACCGCATCCAGCATCTCCGCCAACAACAGGGCGCGGTCTGCCGGGTGGCCGTATTGATCAGCGAGCGTGAGGTCCGGTGCGGAAAAAAGGTTTGCAGGCAAATCCAGAAACGGCGGCCCAGCCGGACGGATTGTACGTAAAACATCATCACGCACTATGCGCATACGCTTGAGCGGATCGCGAATACCCTTGACTAATTCCTTGGCGCGACGGCGCGCACTGGAGCTGTGCCTTGAAATCTCGCGCACAGCACGACGCAGCTCTGCGCTATGCTGCTTCCAGTCGCCAAAAGAGACATAAAGCGTCGGTTGGAAAAAATGCCACGGCGGCAAATACTCTTCCGAGCGCACAACTGGCTGCTCCATCATCCCCCACTCAAGCGTTATCGATGTCCTGTTAGTCACCGCAGAAAAACGAAGGTTATCAGCATTATAGACCTTGTAGGTCGGCTTTAGATCCTGGCTGAAGGTCAAACTGTAGCGTTCCAGCCGCACCGGCTCCAACCCGCCGAAAGCGCGAGAGTGCGAGTAAAAATATCCGTTCCTCTGACGGAAACACGTCACAGCCGTGATCACGCTGCCGATCTCGACGCCGGGCAGATTAACCACCAAAGTTTTGGCAGGAGCGTACCGCGGTGCTGATCCAACCCACCCCGCGTCCATCAAGTTAATCTCCATGGGGGTAACGGCATGCACCGTCCCATTTGCGTTCGAGACTGTCGCGCTGACAATCTCTACATCCTGCCAGACCGGATTGAAATTGAATTTAAGCTCCGCGTGGTTCTTCTTGCCCGCGTAGGTCAGAACACGTTTGACTAAAAGGTTGGTAGTGACCCACTCCCTGTCTGAAGCAAGGTGGGTAACAGTCTCTTTACGCAACACCTCGATGTCATGCGCAAATGCCTCTTTTGCCAAAAACAAGGGTTTTTGACGGCTGGCCACCTCGATCTCAGCCAGCGAGCGTTTCAAATCCAAATATTGCGGAGGGGAAAATTCCGGAGAATTAATCAAGTAGCTCATAGTGCCGTCGAGAACATCGCCTGTCACGGTTTGTGACATACTGAACTGCACACCTGAACGGTCGATAGAAATCGTTTGCGGCAAAACATGCGCCTCACCCAACGCCGCGCTGATGTTCAATTTGACGCTTTCTTCGATCCCGCAGGTAATGCCTGTGTCCAGAGTATAACGGCGCTCGTGCAGGCCGGTCTGCCTGATCACGAAATTCGCATATCCTAGCACCAAGCCCAGCCACGGCACCGTAGCCTGATCCAAAACGTTTCCTCGCACAGGATAATCGGGAACGCGTATGGTCAAAGCCACCACCAGCGGCTCTTCCGTGTTTTGGAGATCAGCGGGATCAATCTGGCATTCCAAAATCTCCGCGCCAGCCAGGCTACCTTTGACCGCCCTCTCAAAAAAACGGCGGCGCTGCTCGGCGCGTTGGCGTACTAGATGCCCGCGGTAGGCATTGTCGTTGATACCTTCGAAAACAATCCGGGTTTTGAGCAGCAAGGCTCCGGTTTCATCCAGTGCGCCGTCCGAGACGATTCGCGCCAGATTGTTCTCAGCCGGATAAACTTCGGAAACCAGCAAAGTCTCGCCTTCAGGCCGCGCGACCAGATAACTGCGATTACACAGATAGGCAGGGAACAAATCGCGCGCGTTCTCATCCGTGGGGTCCATCAGCACATAACCGCCGCCCGGCTTATCAACCGCTGTAACCGCATGGTTGAAAAAGGGCAAAGGCACCTCCGGATCCATTTTGGCACCGGCATGGATCAGAACCGGATAGGCCGGTATGTCCGCGAGTTTCAGCATCGCCGCCAGCAGCACGGCCTTGTCACGGCAAACGCCATAGCGGTTGTTGAAGGTCAGGTCAACCGCGTGCGGCTCATAACCCGGCGCGGTATCCTCGGGCGTGATCCCCATGTAGCGGATTTTCTGTGAGACAAACTTGAAAATACTGCGGATTTTGTCATCGCGTGTTGATGCGTCCTTCACCAACTCTTCAACCGTATGGAGCATCTCTGGTGTAGTCTTGGACATGGCGGGTTGGCAAAGCTCCCAATACCAACGGGAAACAGTTTGCCAATCCTCAATCGTGCTCGTGATCAGACGTTGAACCTGCGTGTGCAGCGGCGGCATATCCGGTTCGGGAAACATCTGAGGCACATCTGTGACCAACCAGCGGTGCAGTGTCCGCCCTTCCGGCTGTGGTTCCGAGGCGTAAATAAAGGTGTTTGTGATCTGATCGCGCATAATGATATGACGCAATGGCAATTCAGGTGGGGCGGAAATAAGATATTCCAGCCTTGCGATCGGCTGGTCATACTCGAACACTGCATAATCCGACCAAGTGTCTGGCATGCGGGTCTTGGTAGTCAGGCGGCAAGTGACCAAGCGGCATACATCGCCGATCTCGACGCCAGGGAAAGACAAGTTTAGCACCTTGTTGTTGGGATCATAAATGTTCGACCCCATCTGATCCGTATCGGTCATTACCCGCGCATAGACATCTAGGTCTACGGAAACGACCTTGCCGTCCGGCTTGATAATCTCCGCCCTATATACAAAAGCAGTTCCGTAACTGGCGCTGAAACTGATCTGATATGAAGATGCCGCTCGGCGGCCTTTCTCGGTCAGCACCCGTGAAAACTCATCGTCCCACAGCACCGATGTGCCGTCCTTCTCGTAACGCTCCATCACACGGTTATCAACCAACACCCTGTCTGCGTCCGGAAAGCGCTCGCTAGTCACGTTTCGTGCCGCCAGCATTACCGCTTCGCGCTCAAGCATGAAGCCTTCAGGCGGCTCGATTGACAGCGTATATTGAAGCATTAAAAACGTTAAAGCCGCCAGCCGCCAGAAATAATTACGCATTACAACCACCTATTATTAGCAGTGGAGCAGCCGGGTGTTCGCACTACATGTTACGTCATCAGCCGATCACAAGACCGGTGTTAGCAGCCGGTTAAGATACAGCGATCCTACCGCACGCACATCAAGGCCGTGCCCGGCGCGGTAGGAGACCACACGGCCTACGAACCGGCCTGTGTCGATCAAAGCCAAAGCCGCCAGCAGATCCAGTGCAGCCCTGTGCCATACCGGCTCCAGAGCCTTTTCCCCCTGCACCATTCTGGGCTCTCCGTAAAACTTATTTCGTCCGTGAATCAGGATGTTGTCCGGCGTGTACCCGAGATTGCGCATGTCCGCGAAAAGAAACCCGACCGTCCTGACCGTCATCATCTGGGCGTAGGAGGCATTGGTGCGCGCAAAAGCCCCTTGCCGGAAAAGCCGGGGAGTCAGGTCGAACACGATGCGTTGTTTACCGATGATCGAATCAAAATCGATCGCCACATCCATCCGTAGCTTCTTCTCGCCATTCTCCGGCGGCATGAAGATCAGGAAATCTCCACGCCCTCCACCGAACGTGACCGGTTCTTTTACCGTAACATAACGCGCTGGCTCGTCAAGTTCGACAATGCCGCACTGCTCAACAGCCTCGACAAGATCCATGCTGCTGCGGTCGAAAAGCGGCGGATCGCCGGCGTTTGTGCCGATGACCACATCATCAATACCCATGCCCAGACGCAGCGCGATAACATGCTCTACCATACGCAGATAGTTATGCGGATTGCCGCTGCGCAACACAATATTGCGCGCTGAAGTCCACACGTTGCGGATCGTCACATGCGTCCGCAACTGCTCCGGCAGATCGGTGCGTTCGATCCACCAACCATAGTCCTCCGAAGGAGCGAAGTTAAGTGTGCGTTTGAACCTCCGGTAAAATGTGCCTGGACCGGTCACCGAGCGCTCGCCGCCCAAGGTTGTGCGTTTATGGGAAAAACCGGTCTCGCCCTCACAGAGCTCTACCGCATCTACCTCTTGAGCATGAAATCGCTCATTAGCCTGACGCACGGCTTGCGCGTCACCCAACATGATCCGTCCGAGCGGATAAGAAAAATCCATAGTATTGTAGGTTCCTCGCGGATTGCCCGCATCAACGCCTCTTACCTGGCCGCTTTTCCCGTCAGCATTTTTTTATGCGCCGAAAGCGTCTTTCTGGCGTCGTTCTTGTCCGCCACACTGACACCCGCCAATCTCCGGGCCAACCGAGGCAGACCCGGATCACGCGCCCCGAAAGTGACAAGCACACCCTGCGTCCGCGACCATGCCCGCATCTCAGCCTCGGCTTCATCCAGTGTTTTGACAAGTGAGACTGTAACATTTTCCTTGCTGAGCATGGAAGCCAAAACCTCGCTGCCGACACTGCGGTCAGCCGTTCCCCCGGCATCATAAACCGGCAACAGCAGCAGCCTGTCTACAGGTCGGCAGACACGCGCGAACACTGCCACTAGGCCCTCCATCATCTTGCGTAGCGGGCCATAGCCATGCGGACGCCAGACCGCGCATATCCCGGCGGGGAACGCAGCGGCCAGCGTAGTCCACGCTGCGCCGAGTTTCTCCGGATTGTGCGCGTAATCATCCACCACCGCCGCTTCACCGCAGCACCCGACCCTTTGCAGCCTGCGCTCGATGCCGCCGAAAGCATCCAAGGCCGAAACCAGCTTCGCGGGTTCCGCGCCAAGTTTCAAGGCCATCCTGACCGCATGCCAGGCGTTAAAAACATTGTGCGCACCAGGCAAGGGCACTCTATACTCAATGCCTCCGCATACAAACGCCCCTTCCATCCCTCCAGCCGCATCGCCTCCGGTCCTGCGCCTGCTCCACGCCCGTCTATGACATGCCCCTTAACGCGCTCTCTGAACGCCTGAAAGAGTGCCTGTGTCTCGTCCATGTCG
>JAQVQN010000107.1 GCA_028701555.1 Kiritimatiellia bacterium
GCGCAAGGATATATACTCGGTGCGCTTTGCGTCCTATAATAAGGTGATCGAAACCTTGAAAAGCTTTTTCTAAAGGAGCCCTTTATGGAAAACCGTACCCCATGTCCTGTTTGCAAGACTCCCAATGTGAGCCATTCCGGCGCCGGAGCCAGCACCTCCGAAATCCACTGCCCGCGCTGCGGACGTTTTTTGATACAAACCTTGGCAGAGACACGACTGCTTAACAGTCCGCCGCCCTTCCCCCCGTCCCATCTGCTCTCTGGACTTTGCCGCAACACATGGGATAATCTGGGAGAAAAACTCTTGGTCACGGTTGACATGTTTCAGTCGTGGGCCAACCTGGACAAGACCGCGAAGATATTAGTGCCGCGCGATACCGACCTGCCAGCCAAAGGCGATTATTTGCTCAAATACATACGCCGCAAGTCAAAGTCACTGGCTGACACAGTCAGCTTCACACCTGCTGAGCTTTCAGTGGGGTTTTGCGCTAATAAGAAAGAACTGCTTTTCTGCCTGAGCTACCTGAGTTCTAAAGGTCTGGTCGAAGAGGAGCCCGGCAATCAAAAACCCAAAGGCGCCGCAAATGCCGGACTAGAGTACCGCCTTACCCCCGCAGGCTGGCTTGCGCTTGACGTGCCTGCGACCGCTACCGAGCCTATGGCGGCAGTGGCACTGTCCTTGGAAAACGACACCGACACGCTCTGGTCGCAAGGGTTTGCGGCTGCTGCCCAGAAAGCCGGCTATAAAGCCGTCCGCATCGACAGCCGCGAGCACGCCAACAAGATCAACGATGAAATGATCGTCGGTGTTAGACATGCCCGCATTCTCGTTGCAGATCTTTCTGGCCAGTCACCGCTGGCTTATTTTCAGGCTGGCCTGGCGGCAGGCCTGGGAAAACCCGTCTTCTGGACCTGCGAAGAACGTGCCGCCCAAGATAAGAAACTGCATTTGGAAATCAGGCAACACCTAGTTACAACGTGGTCAAACGACAAGCTTGACGATTTCGCCCTCCGCCTGTGTCACAGGATAGAGGCCGCGCTTGGCAGGCCATGAACCTTTGCTTTGCCCGCACTCCCACTGACCAATCACATAAAACGTTTTGCGAAAAACAGCTCTGAACCGAATCATATTATGTTGACTATAGTTGTATCAGGGGTATAGCATAAAACCGTATTAATTTGCTTGTCGCAGTGTTTCTGTGAATGTGTGAATAAAAGCGAGGTGCTCTATGGAGGGGAATTTTCCTGACTCGCGTATGCGTCGATTTTTTGAGTCTGCAATATTTTGTTTGGCGGCCGTGCTTATCATTGTCCTCGGGTACGTACAATATCGGTCCGAGAGTGCGCGTGTGTTTGAGTTTTGGTCGCAGGATCTGAAAGCGATCGGCACACTCAAAGCCGACCAGGTCGCGGCGTGGCGCGCCGAGCGCCTCGCCGACACGGCTAGGTTCGTGCGCGGCCCCACGCTCGTCAGAGCCATCGAGAACGCTGACAGCGCCGATCTTTCAACTATGCTAAAGCTGAATTGCAAGGACGGCTTGTACCATAATGCCCTGCTGGTTTCCGCCGCCTGTGAAATCCTGTCAGCAGCCCAAGAGCAGTCTCAACCTTTGTCACCCTCTTCGCGCCACGCCGTGGGTTCGGCTGTGGCCCTTCAGCAAGCCACACTCTCGGATTTCTACAAAAATGCAGAGGGGACCCTGAACATTGACTGTGCCGCCCCAATTGTTAACGGGGCAGGAAAACTGCTGGCGGTGCTGGTGATGCAAACCTCAGCTTCCCGGCACATCCATCCGTTTATGCAGTCGTGGCCGGGAATTAGCTCAACGGCCGAGACGCTGCTGATCCGCAAAGAAGGCGATCATGTGATCTTCCTAAGCAAAATGCGCCATAAAGTGGAGGGAGGGGGCAATCTCCGCCTTCCTTTAACCCAAACACATTTACCCGCCGTGAAAGCGCTTAGCGGATACCAAGGAATAATCCAAGGCCCAGACTACCGCAACAAGATGGTTTTGGCCGATGTGCGAAAAGTTCCGGGTTCTGACTGGTTCATTGTTACCAAAATTGATAAAAGTGAAATTCTGGCGTACCTGCGACGTAACACCTTGGTGATAGTTGGCTTTGTTATGCTGGGAATCATCGTAGTCATGGCCGCGTACGCTCTGGAAAAACGCGCCCGACAAGCTTCCAGATACCATGCCCTTTATGATCAGGAACAGGCGCAGCGCATGTTTAATGAAAAGTTCCGCACCATTCTTTACAGTATCGGCGATGCCGTCATCACCACCGATGCCCGGGGCCACGTGCACCAAATGAACCCAGTGGCCGAAAAACTAACCGGATGGAGCGAGCAAGAAGCTGCAGGCATGCTGCTTGCAGATGTTTTCAAGATCATCAACGAAACCACAAAAGCCCCAGTCAAAAATCCCGCTTACCGGGTGTTGCAAGAGGGCAGAATCGTAGGATTTGACAACCATACCCTGCTGGTCGCGCGCGACGGCGCCGAACACCCCATCGCGGACAGTGGTGCTCCGATAAAGAATAATAAAGGCGAGATCACAGGTGTGGTCATAGTTTTCAGGGATCAAACAGCCGAGCGCACCGCACAGAAAGCACTGTACGAGAGCGAGAGGAAACTCGCCACTTTGCTTGATAATTTGCCCGGCATGGCTTACCGCTGCCGTTACGACACATATTGGTCAATGTTGTTTGTTTCGCAGGGTTGCAAAGAACTGACCGGCTATGATCCCTCTGATCTGGTGGAAAACAACAAGTTGTCTTATTTTGACATCATTCATCCTGATGACCGTCAAGCCGTCTGGGACTCAATCGACGGCATGATCAAACAACATTCCCCCTTCACGCTGGAGTACAGGATCATATCCGCCGACGGCACAGAGAAATGGGTCTGGGAACGCGGGTGCGCGGTGCACGCCGAAGACGGCAGGACCGTCGCCGCAATCGAAGGCCTAATCCACGACATTACAGAGCGCAAGAACGCCGCGTCAGAGCAAATCAAACTGCAGGAGCACGTCCATCAGGTCCAGAGACTCGAAGCCGTCGGGCGACTGGCCGGAGGCATCGCGCATGATTTCAACAACATGCTGGCCATCATTCTCGGCAACGCCGAGCTGCTCCAAGAAACAATCGACAGTGCTTCTCAAACCTACGGCCCCTTGTCTGAAATAATCAAGGCGGGCAAGCACGCCGGAAAAATTGTCAAACAACTTCTAGGCTGCGCCAGCAAGCAGACTGTTAATCCTCAAGAAGTCGACTTGAACCATGCCACCAAGGAGCTGTTGGACACGTTAAGGCATTCGATCGGGGAACATATCAAGCTTGAATGGCTGCCGGGTGATGACCTGTGGCCGCTCTGGATCGATCCTGCCCAGATTGACCAGATTCTGGTCAATCTCGTTATCAATGCCCGCGACGCCATAAGCGACAACGGCCAGATCGAGGTTTCCACCAGCAATATCAAGCATCCGCAGGATGCGGACGGCAAGCTGCTGAGCAGATCTTCGTGCGATTATGTCATGCTTTCCGTCAGCGACAACGGGTGCGGAATGGACGAGACCATCCAAGCACAAATTTTCGATCCTTTCTTCTCAACCAAACCGAATGACATTAGAAGCGGCCTAGGCCTACCCACCGTCTACGGCATAGTCAAACAGAATAAAGGACACATAAGCGTAGAAAGCCATGCCGGTAAAGGCTCTGTCTTCAAAATCTACCTGCCGCGACACCACAGTCCGGAAAAGGCGATGCCGGAAGCTGTTGCCGCGACAGATGGCGCACCCCAGAGCGAACAGCCGCCGACCAGCGTCACCATCTTGCTGGTGGAAGACGAACCGGCGGTGCTGACGCTCACTAAAATCCTACTGCAAAAACTCGGCTATACCGTGCTTGACACCAACCACCCGAAAAAGGCCTTGAGCATCGTCCGCGAACACAAAGGCGACATTCAATTGCTTTTGACCGATGTCGTTATGCCGGAAATCAGCGGACTAGAGTTATCTGAGATCGTGGAGAAACAGCGCCCGGGAATCAAAAAACTCTTCATGTCGGCTTACACGGCTGACATTATCTCTAAACACGGGATATTGTGCGAGAATACAAATTTCATGGAAAAACCCTTCACGCGCGAAGTTTTGGAGCAAAAAGTCCGAGAGGCGCTTTCGAAATAGCCAGCGCAACACTGCCACAGCAAGAAAACACTCCCGGACAACATTGTTTTTTTGCTATCATTATTCGCGTTGTCACAACCCTACCCCTTTTTGCATCAGGAGAAAATTATGGCCGAGAAAAAAAACAGCACCACACAGCTTGACGCAGTACTAAGCCAGATACGTAAAGAATTCGGCGATTCGGCCATCATGCGCATGGGCGACGCCGAGGCATCTAAAGACATTGCCGTGATTTCCACCGGTGCCTTCTCGCTCAATCTCGCTCTCGGGGTGGGAGGCCTGCCGCGCGGACGTGTCGTTGAAATCTACGGGCAGGAGTCGTCCGGCAAAACCACCCTGGCCCTGCACGTGATCGCCAACGCCCAGCAGAACGGCGGACTGGCCGCCTTCGTGGATGCCGAACACGCGATGGACCCGAACTACGCCCGCCGCATCGGCGTGAACCTTGACGACCTTCTGGTTTCCCAGCCCAACTCCGGCGAAGAGGCGCTCACCATCACCGAGCAACTGGTCAAGAGCGGCGCACTGGACGTGGTGGTCGTCGACTCCGTGGCCGCGCTCGCGCCGCAGGCCGAGCTGGACGGCAACATGGGCGATTCTCACATGGGCCTGCAGGCCCGCCTGATGTCGCAGGCCATGCGTAAACTCACCAGCGCCATCTCGCAAACCAAGACCCTCTGCATCTTCACCAACCAGGTGCGCGACAAGATCGGCGTCATGTTCGGCAACCCGGAAACTACCCCCGGCGGCAAGGCCCTTAAGTTCTACTCCTCGGTGCGCCTCAATGTCCAGCGCATCGGCGCAATCAAAGACCCCGCCGGAACAGTGATCGGCAACCGCACCCGCGTCAAGGTCGTGAAGAACAAGGTCGCGCCGCCTTTCACCGAAGCCGAGTTCGACATCCTCTACGCCCGCGGAATCTCCTGGGAAGGTTCCGTGCTCGACGCCGCCATCGCGCGCAACATCGTCACTAAACGCGGCTCGTGGATCAGCTTCGAGAACGAACAGATCGGCCAAGGTGCCATCGCCTCCACGGAATTCCTGCGCGCCCACCCCGAGACCGTCGAGCAGATCATCGCCAAAATCAGGGCCGAACCCGCCCCTGCCATCGGCAAAAACAAGGCATCCACCGATTAATCCGGCATGAGGAGCTTCTGTTATGCTCAAACGCCTATATGTCAATAATTATAAGTGCCTCGTCAATTTCGAATGGAAAACGGGCGATTCTCGGTCTGCTATGTTAATGGGAGCCAACGGCACGGGAAAAACCTCTATCTCGGATGTTTTTCTTTTCCTTAGAGATATCGGTCGCGGAGAAATCGACACCGGTAAAATTGGCATGTCCGACAGTGTGCCCCTTTCGCCTCTTATGGCATGGAACGGCCGCAGTAAAGAAGATGAGCCCATGCAGTTCGAGATCGACGTGGGTTTGGGAGACAATTTATTTTCGTACGGCCTGTCTTTGGATCTGCCGAAAACATTCACTCGTTTTCGCGTCACTTCTGAATATCTTCGGACAAACGGCAAGACCTTGTTCCAGCGCGACCGCGCAAATGTTTCAATTATTAGCCTGCATGGTGACTCGATCGACATCTCGCATGATTGGCACAGCATTTTTCTTCCGACATTCCAGAACGCGATCGAGTCCGGGCCGGTTAACTCTTTTAAAGAATGGTTAAGCCGCATATTGATCCTTGCCCCAGTGCCGTCTTTGATGTCGGGAGAATTGACAGGCAACGGCCAGTTCCTTTCACGAAACGCATCTGATATCGCTGATTGGGTAATAACACTGCAAAGCCGGGATTCCGAGCTTTCAGTTCAGGTAAACAATCGCATGAGAGAAGTCTTCCCTGATTTCAAATCGTTCGGTGTCCGAAAACTTCTGCCTAACGCCAAGTACGGGAAGGATTACCTTTTTCTAAAATTTCAAGGTGATAAGATTTCGGAGATTCCTTTTTTCCTTTTGTCTGACGGGATGAAATGTTTCTTTCTGTCTGCGTTATTGCCTGTTGTTGTTAGTTTGGAATCTTCAGCTTTTTGTTTTTGGGATGAACCTGAAGCCCATTTGTCACTCTCCGAAGTTGAGAATTTTATTGGTATGCTGCGAAAAACTTTTGCGAATCGCGGACAGTGTATCGTTACATCCCATCACCCCGAGACAATGAACGGATACCCCGAGGATGAATCGTGGCTGCTGATTCGTAAAGACAATCTTACCGCCACTCGTCCGCCATTGACTTTGACTGAATATCGCGAAGAAAAATTATTCTGCGGAAATGTTCAAAACGCCTGGATGCTCGGGGATATCGGAAATGATTAAAGAGTTGCTTATATTCCCTGAAGACAACGCAACCCGCGATCTGATTCTCGGTTTCAAAGAATCAGGCCGATTTAAAGATTCAAATGTCCATGTTGAGAAACCGGGCGGCGGCAAACTCAACACTATCAGACAACTAGCTAGCTGGATGCCGGACTTAATGAGGTTTCCGAATCGAAAGGTGCTTTTCGTGTTAGATTCGGATTCCGATAACGGTGCTGTCAAAGATATCTGGGAAAACATTGCATCCGTGATTAACGAATCCTTATGCGCAAGTTTTTGCGGTGCGCCCAAAGACAGAATAACTCACGAAAAAAACAAGCTTTTTGACCGTGTCTTTTTGTTGTCATGGACAAATGAACTAGAAGATTTGAAAACTGCGATGGGACACGGTAAAACAACGGAGCTTGGCCGGAAATTAGCGGATGATATCCAGCCTCAATCTTGCGGCGGCTTTTGGCAGAACCCTGCCTTGCATAAAGCCATGTCACATGTGCATGAATCAGGTAAAACGGAATGTGACCGTGTCAGAGAAGGTCTCTTCCCTGTACTCTTTAAAACTTAAGGAGATTATATGGCCAGCATGAAAGTCCGCGTTTACGTGACGCTCAGTGTAGAGCCCGCGAATAAGCATAGTGAAGCCATGCGTTACAGCGCGTCCACGCGCACGGATGATAAGGACTCCGTCTCGGTTTTCACCGTTCCGGGCGACAGCAAGACGCTAGTCGCGGAATTTACCGTGGCCAAGGCGCGGCAGATGGATGTATGCGACCGGATCGTGCAGGCGTTCGAGGATTTCGTTCCCGACTCCATTGACTTCAGCGCAAGTTTTCCGCGTTCAGAAGCGGATGCCCGCAAAGCAAAGAGAGCCTCTGAACGCGCCAAAGCAAAAAGGGCTGCCGCGCGGGAGGCTCGCAAAGACCCCGCTTACCGATGTTTCATTTGCGGCAAGCGCACCAAACTGGTGAAGACGGAATGTTGCGGCAGATGGATTTGCGACGACGAGCATAAATACCAACTTTTCTCCTATGCCCGCAACAGTTGTCACCGTAACCATCGCCGCTTCACCC
>JAQVQN010000108.1 GCA_028701555.1 Kiritimatiellia bacterium
TTTCGGTACTGGACAGCAAGCTAACGCCGAAGTTATTGGTAAAAATGTGTGAGAGGGAGAGCATTGTGTCTGAAGAAAACGTGATTGAAACGCGAGGGCTGAGGAAAGTGCTCCGCGACTTCTGGCGCAGGCCCACGGTCGAGGCGGTCAAAGATCTGGATCTCACGGTGTCGCGGTGCGGGGTTTTCGGGTTGCTGGGGCCTAACGGTTCTGGCAAGAGCACCACGATCAAGATGCTGCTGGGGCTGCTGCATCCCACGGCGGGAGAGATCAAGGTGCTGGGCAGGGCGCCATGCGAGACAGCGGTCAAGGCCAGGATCGGCTATATGCCCGAAGTTTCGCACCTGCACCCGTTTCTCACGCCGCGTGAGACGCTGATGTATTATGCCAGCCTGTTCGGTATGCGTAAGTCTGAGGCGACGCGACGCACGAGAGAGCTGCTGCGCATGGTTGATCTGGAACACGCGGCGGACAGGGCCGTGGGACGTTTCTCCAAAGGCATGGCGCGGCGGGTGGGTTTGGCGCAGGCGCTGATCAATGCGCCTGAACTGTTGATTCTGGATGAACCCACCTCAGGGCTTGATCCGATCGGCTGCCGCGAGGTCAAGGATTTGGTCCGGACCTTGGCGGCGGGAGGCGTGAGTATCCTGATGACCTCGCACCTGCTGGCCGATGTCGAGGATGTCTGCGACAGGGTGGCCATTCTGGAGCGCGGCGTTTTGCGGGCCGAGGGACGCATAGCCGAACTGTTGCGTCTGCCTGACGCGGTGCGTTTTGTGGTCAACGGGATTGAAGAAGCGGATGCGGCAGAACTGAGAAGTGAAATCGAGCGGCGGGTCGGTCGCGTGGTCAGGCAGGAGTTCCCTTCCATGAGTCTTGAAGCTTACTTCATGCAGGCTGTGGCGGGCGAGGGACGCGAGAAGGTTTTCGCGATGGCCCCATTTCTGCAAGAGGGGCTGGAAGGCGGGGACAAGGGAGGCGCGGGAGCATGAGCAAACCTGCGCAGTGCGTGATGAAGTTGGGGGTGTGCGCTAGGCGCATCGCGGGTGTGGCGCTGCTGGCTTTGCGGGCAGCCCTGCGAACTAGGACAGTCGCGGCTCTGCTGACCATGCTCGCGGCCGGGGTAGTGGTGTTGCCGCTGGCGGTTAAGGGCGACGGCACGCCTGAAGGCGACTTGCAGATATTGCTTTCGTACACGCTGGGTTTTTCGTTCGCGATGTTGTGTTTGTCCACCATGTGGTCAGCCTGTGCGCTTTTCGCGGCAGAGATCGACAGCGCCTTGCTGCAACTTTCGGCTGTTAAACCCGTGAGGACGACTGAGCTGTGGCTGGGGAAATGGTGCGCGTTGCTGATTTTGGACGCGGTGCTGCTGCTGGTGGTGTATGGCGCGGTTTACGCGCAGGTGCAGTGGCGTATCTACCGGAGCGGGTGGGGGGTGCTTGAACGCCCTGCCTGCCGTTATGTGGCGCGGCCCGTGTTGCCGCCGCCTGACGTAGAGGCACGGGAGGTTTACGCGGAGTTGCGCAAGCGTGAAGCCCTGCCGCAGGGCATGAGCGAAAGGGCCGTACTAAGCGTGCTTGAAGAGCGCGCGGTGGACAAGTACGATGTCATAAATCCCGGCGGAACGGCGGTCTGGCGCTTTGCGCTCAAGCGGCCGGTCGGGTATGCCCGGCTCGTGACGGTGCGTGTCAAATTCGACACAGAGTTTAGCACTCGTGAACACGTCACCGGGGTCTGCCGCTTGCGGAGTCTTGAACGGCCGGATGCGTTTGTTGACGTGGAGCTAAATGATTTTACGCTAAACGAGATCGAGTTTGCGGTGGACACGCGGGCGTTCGGGATCGGTGACGGCGATAAGCTGCGCAGTTTCGAGCTGTCGTTTCACCATACCGGTGATCAAAAAAGCGCCTCGGGAATTATGCTGCGCTTCCGACAGGACGTGGCGTTGCTGACCCCTGGCGGCACTTTTGAGGCCAACATGCTGCGGTCGGCTGTGGTTCACGGCAGCGTGCTGGCGGCGCTGGCCGCTTTCGGGCTGACGCTGAGCGCTTGCTTTACTTTTCCTGTGGCGGCCTTCGCGGCGACTGTGCTTTTGCTGCTGGCTGTGGTGGGCAACTCGGTGGTGCAGGTGGCTTCGGCGGACGACAGTCGGAACGTGTTTCACAGGGTCGGCGTATGGGTCTCGCGCGGGGTGCATGTCGTCACAAGCCGCGCCATGCGGGCTGAGCCATTGACGGCTTTGACGCATGGCGAGCGGATCGCGAGCCGTTCCGTGGAGGAGGGCTTGCTGTGGAACGGTCTGGCTTTGCCGCTGATTTTCGCGGCGGCAGGCGCATGGATACTGCGCCGGCGCGAGCTGGCTGACGCTTCGTGACGCTATAAGCGGTCCTTGGCGAAAAAAAGCAAAAAAAACCATTGCGCGCCGCTTCGCGTTTCTATACACTACCAAATCTATCGCAACACTAGAGTTAACGTTGGCCAAGCTGGCAGGCGGCATTCAGAGTCGCAGCAGAGCGCGGCAGCCGGGTTTGGCGGTGGTAGGAGCGGTTTATGGACGAAACAGTATTTGCGAACAGCGAGAGTTACGCGGGCGACAGCAGTGCGCAGAGCGTGCTGCGATGGTCGTTGGAGCGATTTCATCCACAGATTGCGCTGGCCACAAATCTGCAGGATGCGGTTTTGATTCACATGGCTCGGGAGATCAGGCCGGACGTGCGGGTTTTCTCGCTCGACACTGGGCGGCTGCCAGAGGAGACCTATGAGTTCGCGGACGAGATTCGGCGGGTCTTGGGCGTTGCCGTAAAATGGTTTTTTCCCGACACCGTCGCGGTAGAGCGTTTGGAGACGGAGAAAGGGCTCTTCTCCTTCCGAGAGAGCTTGGAAGACCGGCGGAATTGCTGCGCCATAAGGAAGGTCGAGCCGTTGCGCAGGGCGTTGCATGGGCTGAGGGCATGGGTGACGGGGATGCGCAGGGAAGAGAGCGTGACGCGACATGGTCTGGAACTGGTCGAGACAGACCGCGCCCACGGCGGCATAGTCAAAGTCAACCCGCTGGCGGATTGGACACAGGAGGATGTTAATAGGTACACGGCGGAGCACGGGCTGCCGGTTAACCGTCTGCTTGAGCGTTCGTACACGTCGATCGGCTGCGCCTGTTGTACGCGTCCGGTCAGTGAAGGCGAGGATGCTAGGGCCGGGCGCTGGTGGTGGGAAGAGCCCGAGCACAAAGAGTGCGGGCTGCATCTGTTTGATCAAAAAGAATCGGAAGGTGGTTGAAATGACAAATCTGGACAAGTTAGAGGCGAACAGTGTGCATATTCTGCGTGAAGCATACCGCGAGTTTAAGAGTCTGGTCATGTTATGGTCGATCGGCAAGGACAGCACGGTTTTGCTATGGCTGGCGCGCAAAGCGTTTTTCGGGCATGTGCCGTTTCCGCTGATGCATATTGACACGCATTACAAGATTCCGGAGATGATCGAGTACCGCGACCGCGTGGCGCTTGAATGGGGACTTGATCTGATTGTGGGTGAGAACCGCAAGGCATTGGATGAAAGGCATACTTTCCCGGACGGTCAGGCAACGCGGGTGGAGTGCTGCCGGTCCTTGAAGAGCGAGGCATTGAAACACACGCTTTCTGGTGAGTGGCCGCGGCGCAGGATGGATCACAAGGTCGGCAGGCTGGAGGCGGAAGAGCGGCGCGAGGCTTTCACCGGCGTGATCGTGGGGGCTAGGGCGGACGAAGAGGGCAGCCGTTCCAAGGAACGTTACTTCTCGGCGCGAGATCGGCAGAACGAGTGGGATGTCGGCGACCAGCCCCCGGAGCTGTGGCGCCAGTACAAGACCGATTTCGCGCCTGGCACGCATGTGCGCATCCATCCGCTGCTGGACTGGACGGAACTGAACATCTGGGAGTACATAGAACGCGAGCGGATACCTATCATACCGCTGTACTTCGACCGCGGTGACGGACGGCGCTACCGTTCGCTGGGATGCTATCCGTGCACCAGTCCGGTGGTTTCCGAAGCCAAGAGTGTAACTGACATTGTTGAAGAGCTGCGGGCGGGCAAGTTCCGCGACATCGCTGAACGTTCGGGTCGTGAGCAGGACAAGGAAGATGGCGGACTCGAGACCTTGCGGCGTGGCGGATATATGTGAGGGTTGTGGGCGAAAGACCACATTGGGGAGAATGCACCATGGAGTCAACAGAGAATACAGAACAGATCAGCATCGTGATGGCAGGGCACGTGGATCACGGCAAGAGTACCGTGATCGGTCGGCTGCTGTCGGATATCGGCGCACTGCCGCAAGGCAAGCTGGAGCAGGTTAAAGAGATGTGCCGCCGCAACGCGAAACCGTTCGAGTACGCCTTTCTGCTGGACGCGCTCAAGGATGAGCAGTCGCAAGGCATCACGATCGATGCCGCGCGCTGCTTCTTCAGGACTGAGCGGCGGCGGTACATCATGATCGATGCGCCGGGTCACATCGAATTCCTGAAAAACATGATCACCGGCGCGGCGCGCGCCGAGGCTGCGCTGCTGGTGATCGACGCGCGTGAAGGCATCAGGGAAAACACCAAACGGCACGGCTACATGCTCTCCATGCTAGGATTGCGCCAGCTTGCGGTATTGGTGAACAAGATGGACCTGGCGGATTACGGCCGCAACGTCTTCGGCAGAATCACCGAAGAATACACGGAGTTTCTGGGCAGGCTCGGCATTGAGCCGGTGAGCTTCATCCCGGTCAGCGGCATGGAGGGTGTCAATATTTCAGAAAAATCGAAATTGACGCCTTGGTATGACGGGCCGACCGTGCTGCAGCAGATCGAGGCTTTCCAGCATAAGCCGCCGTCGCAAGTCATTCCATTCCGGTTGCCGGTGCAGGATGTGTACAAGTTTACGGAGCAGGGGGACGACCGCCGCATCGTGGCCGGCACGATCGAGACCGGCACGGTGCAGGTCGGTGATCGGGTTGTTTTCCAGCCTTCCGGCAAAAGTTCCGCGATCCGCTCGGTGGAGTACTTCAACGGCGCTGCCAAAAGCCGGGCCGCGGCAGGCGAGGCTGCGGGGTTCACCCTTGACACGCAGGTTTACATCAAGCCCGGCGAATGGATGGTGAGGCAAGACGATCCTGCCATGAAAACCGGCACGCGTCTGCGCACCAACCTGTTCTGGATGGGGCGCGACCCGATGATCCGCGATAAGACCTATAAGCTAAAGCTGGGTGCGCTAAGGTCGCCGGTCAAGCTGGTGGAAGTCTTGTCGGTTCTGGATGCCACCGAGTTGGCGACAGTGTCGGGCAAACAGCAGCTTGACCGGCATGATGTGGCGGAGGTGATTCTGGAGACGCCCAAACCGGTGGCCTTCGACGTGCTGGGCGAGATCGAGCAGACCAGCCGTCTGGTGGTTGTGGACAACTACGAGATTTCCGGCGCGGGCATTATACTGGCCGCGGCTGAAGCGGCGGATTCTGTTTTGCAGGAGCACATCCGCGCACGCGAGATCGCCTGGAAAAACAGTGCCATACCGCTGGCAGAACGCAACGCGGCTTACGGTCACGGCGCCAAATTCGTGGTGTTCACCAGTGAGATTCCGGAACTCGGCGAGGCTGTGGCCCGGGCGTTGGAGCGCAGGCTGTTCGCTCTGAATTTCAAGGCCTATTTCCTCGGGATCGACAACGTAGCGATGGGCTTGGATGCCGACCTGAGGGTTGGCAATGACTACCGGGACGACCATATCCGAAGGCTCGGGGAACTCGCGCGGATATTCACCGATTCCGGCCAGATATTCATTACCTCCTTGGCGAATGTGGACGAATATGATATCAATGCGCTCAAACTTTTGAATACCCCGCACGAGATATTGACGGTGCAGGTCGGCGAAAGCCGGTTTGCGGGATTCACGCCTGACGTGACGATTGAAGCTGACGGCGATCTGGGGCGGGGGGTTGAGAAAGCCTGCGCCTTGTTGAAACAAAAACAAGTTATTCAGGACTACTCTATATGAAATACAGAGAGGAACTGAGGCGCAGAAGTGTGCTTAAGGCTGTTTCATGGCGCGCTATGGGAACGCTAGGAACATGCCTTGTCGGTTGGCTGGTCACGGGGTCACTCCAGGTGGGCCTCAGCATCAGCCTGCTAGATTCGGCCATTAAAGTTTTCGGGTTCTATGCCCATGAACGTGCGTGGCACCGAGTCACATGGGGTTTGGCGAGTTGCGATGAAAGCGTGGGAGAGTCATGAGCATTGGGTATTACAGGTTGCCTGAAGGCATAGCTGCGGACATTGATGAATTTGAAGGCCTAGTGGCTAGTTTCCTGGCGGGAGACATGGCTGCGGATGTTTTCAAGGGTCGGCATGTGGTGCGTGGTATCTATGAACAGCGCAAGGACAGGAGTTACATGATGCGGGTCCGAGTGGCAGGCGGGTTATTGGATTGCCGGCAAGTGCGTGAGCTTGCGGAGTTGAGCAGGGTTTTCGGGGGAGGATGGCTGCATGTGACGACGCGCCAGGATGTGCAGTTGCACGATGTGGCGATCAGCGACGCGCCGGAGATCATGCGGCGGCTGCAGCAGGTCGGGCTCACCAGCAAAGGCGGCGGCGGCAACACCTTGCGCAATGTCACCGCCTGTCCTTATGCGGGTGTTTGTCCGCATGAGTGTTTTGATGTCACGTCTTGCGCCAATGCCGTGACCGAAAGCATGATCGCGCTACCGGGCAGTTATACGCTGCCGCGAAAATACAAGATCGCCTTCAGCGGTTGCCGCGCCGACTGCGCCTATGCCCAGGTGACGGACTTGGGCTTTATCGCGGAGGTGCGCGACGGGCAGGCGGGTTTCCGGGTGCTGGCAGGCGGCGGCATGGGAGCGCGCTCTCGCGCGGCAGACACGCTGCTGGAGTGGACACCGGCAGCGGAGGTTGTCCGGGTGGCCGAGAGCGCGCGTCTGCTGTTTGACCAGCATGGCGACCGCAACAACCGTCAGCGCGCGCGCCTGCGCTATGTGTTCGAACGTATGGGCGCGGATGAGTGTCGGAGGCTGTTCGATGAGATAATGTGCGGGCTTTCGGAAGACGCGGCATCTGGCTTGACCGCGCTTGCGGAGATTAACGCAGGCGTGCGGTCTCTGCCGGAAGGCTTGACAGGCCCCGTTCTAGAAGATCGCGGCGGTGCTGTGGTCATGTCCCAGCGCCAGCCGGGGCTGGTTTCCGTGTTGTTGCACCTGCCATTGGGGGTGGTGGCGTCTGGTGATTTAGCGAGGATCGGCGAGCTGGCCGGCGAGTTCAGCCGTGAGTCTGGGGTGCGCACGACACGTGCGCAGAATATTATGATCAGATCTGTAGACGAGCGGCGGCTGCCGGAGCTAGTGGCTGGGTTGCGGGAGCTGGATGCGGATGTGCTCACGGCGCACCCTTTGGAAAGGTTCGTGGTCTGTGTCGGGGCGGCGGTCTGCCGTTTGGGCATCTGCGAGACCGGCGATGTGGCTAAGGAGTGCGCCAAGGCCTTGGCTGAGAGCGGGGTCAAGCGCGAGACGTTGGCTGCGATGCAGTTCA
>JAQVQN010000109.1 GCA_028701555.1 Kiritimatiellia bacterium
GACCAGCTTTCGGAAACGGGTGCCAGCATGAATCGAACAAAACCAGCATGACCCCTATCTTGCGGCTTTCAGCCATATCCAGAAAAGCGTCTGTTCGCCGCAAAAAACCTTCAGGATCATTCCGCCACGCCAGACTGTGCAGGTAAACCCGCACCGAATTAAAGCCGAGCGAGGCGGCCCAGTCCAATTCCCGTTCGATCGTTTCCCGGTCGAAACTGTCCGCCTGCCACATCTCCAACTGGTTTATCGCAGTGCTCGGCGAGAAATTGCATCCCACAAGCCAACCTGTGCTCTCGTGCCAGCTCCGCGCCTGTTCAACACTCCAGCGCCCGGTGACCTCGCCACTCGCGCCAACCACCGCCGCCGCCATTGAAATAATACCCGCAATCATCTTTGTCGTCATTGTCCGCTCCTTGTTCAATCATCAAGAAACTATTTGTCGTTTTAAAAACACGCGTTTATCCGTGTGTGCATGTGGTCACTAACGCACTCACAAACTCACACACCCACATACTTATCCATCCGTGTTTTCTGAATTACTCTTGCGGCTTTAGCTCGCATTGTTCAAATACGGCGAGGGATGCGCAAGCCGCGCTTGCGTCTGACGTCCGCTGATCACGATCGCTATGGGCAAAGCCGGGCACTGGCTCTCGCAAGCTCCGCAGCCTCGGCATTTGTCCGTATCCACCACCGGACACATCACACCGTTGCGTTCAACCTCCTCGATCGCGTGATATGGGCAGAATTCCTGGCAGACCATGCAGTACTCGCCCTTCTCCCACGCCAGACATTTACGCTTACTGACATGCGCCACGCCGATCGCTGTCTGCTGTTTCTCATTGCGCGTCAAACTGCTGATCGCACCGGTCGGACAAACCTTGGTACAAGCCGTGCACTCCTGGAAGCAGAACCGTTCCTGCTCGCTGTTGCGACTGCGGAACAGCATCACCGGCGTGAACAGCCCGTCGATGCCGGAACTTCCCAAATCCGGCACTAGCAGACCATACGGACATGCCGACATGCAGTTGCCGCAGCGGGCGCACAGGGCGTTGAATGCTTCAGCCGCTGCACCGGGCGGACGGATATACGGTGCCGTGGCTACGTCCGATCCGCAATGGCCCCGACCGCGCCCAACACCTCTTCCCATTGCCCGTCCACAGCCACCGCCCTGGGCCTTGCCCCTGCCGCCGGTTTCTAAAGCCTCTGTCGCCGACATCCGTGCAGACATCCGCCCCGACAGAGCCCTGTATGCGATACCCGAAAAACCGCCGACAGCCATCCCCAGCAAAGTCCTTCGCGCCACCATTACATTCTCGATCGGACGCTCCGTCGTAGTCGCAGTGGCTGGCGCACGTATGCGCTTTGCCAAGTTCGCGAGCATCTCCTGCAGGCCGCCCAGCGGACACAGCCGGTGACACCAGATGTTAGGCGCCAACAAGCTTGTAAGCAGTATCATTACAAAGCCGACGGCGGTCAACCCCGAGACCATGGAAAGAGGCATGCGCCATGCCGCGAAAAAACCATTAAAGACGCTCAGAGGATCCGTCCAGATCAGAACCGGATAACCGGCAGCAGCACTGCCGATCACCAGCAGTGCCAAAGGCTTGCCGACAAACGGAATTTTGCGCAGAGAGCTCTTATTCCAGAAGTTCAACCGGCCGACACTCTCCGCCAGAAATCCCATCGGACATAGCCTCCAGCAGAAGAAACGTCCTTTGAACAAAGGCAGCAAAAGCAGGGGCACTCCCAATAGTGTCACAACACTGACCGACAGCGCGGCAAGGGCCCCGCCAAGCGACAAAAGCGGGCTAAGGGCCGGCAGTGCTACACGCATATGCTTCCAGCCCTCTGGCACAAGTCCCAAGCTCAAAAGCGCGAATGCAACTGCAATTATCAGGCGTATGAGATTACGTCGGTTAAACATGCTGAGCCGCCTCAAACTTCGATCCGTTCCACCTTGATCTTCTTCAAATCGCCGCAGCCGATGCCCATCTCGTGCGCGATTTTGATGTGAGGCACATCAAAAGGCTCCTTCTTGAACAGCGTGGCGGCATAGGCGTCGGCAGCGACCGTGTCGGTGCTGAGAATGATCTCATCCGGATGCGCCAGTTCGCCGGGCCCTTGCGGCCCCTTTGTCAACATGATGCGGGTGGCGTCGATAACCACCAGCTTGGGCTTGATGAGGGTGTTGATGTCGGCGATGCACTGATGCAAACCGTCACGGTGCCAGGAACGCCGATCCTTGTTAGAGACCGAACCCAGCCAATTCTTCATCGAAAGCGTCAGAGTCGCCCCGCTGTGGTGTTTGGCCACAGGAATGTTGATCAGGCAGTCGCACCCCAGAATGTCCTTAGGAACCTCGGCCCGTTTCACGATCTTACCATTCGGCATTTCTACCTCTTGATAATCCTTCTTGTCCGGTCGATACAGCCTGGCTTTGGTGCCCTTAAGCGCGGCCTCGACCCCGCTGGTCGCGAAAGTTGATTTTTCATCGTGGCAGGTGTTTTCAGGCAGATCGATCTTGGCCGCTCCCTGAGCCTGCGCTGCCAACACGCAGGCGCGAACTATCTCAGGATGTGTGTTGCCGCCCTGTTCAGGGGTCGAGTTCCAAGCGACATTCGGTTTGATGGCCACTTTCATGCCGGGTTTGATGAAAGCACCCCAACCGCCGAGCTTGGCTATACCGGCCTCGACCATCTTGGCGATATCCTTGCCGTGGACTACGATGACCGTGGCGCTTGGAGCCCCTTCAGCCAACGCGGTTATTCCGACAGCCGGCAGAGTGGTGACTGCGGCAGTGCCTTTCAGAAATGAACGCCTCTTGATGTCTTTCATGCTTCCCTCCCCTTGCTGTGCTAGCTTTTCTCGTTCTGGCAAGCTTCCCTTTAAGTGTCACCAGTCTACATGATACGGACACGACCCGCAACCCAGTTGTGAGCCCCCGCCAAAACGTCCGCTTGCCCTGTGCGCTGCCTGATGTTAAGTTATTTCCAAACAAGGAACCCACATGACCGTTGATGGATTGCCGGTTGTTTTAGAAAAGGGCATGACCGTTTATGACGCCGCCCGCCAGGCAGGAGTCGACATACCGGTTCTCTGCCACCGCGATGGCCTGCATCCCGCAGGCGGCTGCGGGGTCTGCACCGTTGAAGACAAGGCATCGGCACGCCTGCTGCCAGCATGCGTGACGCGCGCCGAGCATGAAATGGTGATCGAAACCGGCACTGATTGCGCCGTGGCAGCCCGCAAAGACGCGCTTGAGCTATTGCTGAGCGACCACCTTGCCGACTGCGAGCCGCCATGCGAGATTGCCTGTCCTTCCGGACTTCCAATCATGCGCATGCTGCGGGATTTGGCTGAAGGGCGCGTGCAGGAAGCCGCAGCGCTGGCCCGGCAGTATCCTTGCGTATGCGGGCCGGAAGCGTTATGCGAGAAAGCCTGCCGCCGTAAAGCGCTGGGCGGTGCCGTTGCCATCCGCGCCCTGCACCTTGTGCTCGCGGGCGACGTTCTGGCCGGGCAGCCAGACTCTGTCACTGCAAACCGCCGTGAGCCGCCGCGCTTCCGATCATGGATGACAGGCCTGAATGAAACGATGCTGCCGCTCCTCTGTCATGAGATCGGGCCGCGGCAATTTTGCGATGACGCGCCGTTTGTTGAAATCTCCAGCCCGGCTGTCAGCTACGAGGCACGTCGCTGCATGCAATGCGGTTGCCTTAAACCTAACGACTGTCGGCTGCGAGAATTGTGCGCACAGGTCGATGCGCGGCAACGGACGTTCAAAGGTGCCAGCCGCGCGGTAATACGCCGCCACAGCCGCGGCTTCAGGTTTGACTCTGCCAGATGCGTGCTCTGCGGCATCTGCGTACGTTACGCGCAGCAGGTCGGTGCCAGTATCGCTCCTGCGTTCCACGGACGGGGGTTCAACGAATTCATTGGACCGCCGCTTGGCCGCACCTGGGATGACGTTCCTGAAGAAATATTGTCGGCCTGCGCCGCAGCTTGCCCTACCGGCGCCATGACATTCCAGCATCGGCAGTGAATCATGCTCCGGCGGCAATGTGGCGCCTGACGATCGCCGCTATCGCAGCCGTGTCCGCTGGCGCTTTCTCAAGTCTCGTCGGCAGGCCCATCAGCTTATCGATCAGCGCGTGCCGCGCCAAGTCCTGCCCGGTGGCGCGCAGAACCGCATCACCGAACTTGGCCGGGTGCGCCGTGGCCAGACAGATCATCGGAACTGACTCATCAATAAAACGGGTGCCGACAGCTACACCGACAGCACTGTGCGGATCGAGCAGATAACCGTGCCGGTTCCAGTAATCGCGTATGGTTTCAAGGGTCATGGCTGTATCACCGCGTCCGGCCGCAAAGCACCCGTGCCGAGCATCCGGCGTAGTGATAGATCCCTTGGTTTTCAAATCCGCCATCCATTGCCGGAGCTGTTGCGGGCTTGAATCCGCCAAACAGTAAAGATAGCGCTCGAAATTGCTGGCAACCTGAATATCCATTGAGGGGCTCAAGGTCGCGGCCACCGCGCCGAGACTGTAGACCCCGCTGTTGAAATAACGCGCCAAGATGTCATTCTCGTTGGTGGCCAGCACCAGCCGTTCGATCGGCAGCCCCATGCGGTACGCCATGTACCCCGCAAAGATATCACCGAAATTGCCGGTCGGCACAGCAAAACTAACCTTCGCCGCGCCGGTCTTCTCCTTAACCTGTAACGCGGCGTGGAAGTAATAAACGATCTGCGCCAGAACCCGTGCCCAGTTGATGGAATTGACCGCGCCCAGTTCACACTCGTCCCGGAATTCAAGGTCGTTAAAAAGGTCTTTTACAATGTTCTGGCAGTCATCGAACGTACCTTCGACCGCCAGGTTGTGCACGTTGGCATCCGTCACGGTCGTCATCTGCAGCTCTTGCACCGGGCTGACGCGCCCGCGCGGATGCATCACAAAAATCCGTATGCGTTTACGGCCACGCACACCATAGATTGCCGCACTGCCGGTGTCGCCGCTGGTAGCGGCAACAATGTTCATGGAACTTCCGGTCTCGTTCAGAATATGCTCGAAAAGGTTGCCCAGAAACTGCAGAGCGACATCCTTAAAGGCCAGCGTCGGTCCGTGAAAGAGTTCTAGGACATGCACCGGGCCGACCGCCACAACAGGCGTGACATCAGGATGTCGGAAAACGCCGTAACTCTTTTCGATTATTGCGCGCAGGTCTGTTTCGGAGATGTCGCTTACAAAATGACGCATGATCTCATAAGCCAGCTCAGCGTAAGACAACGTTCTAAGGCTTTCGAGCGCGCCACTGAGATCAGGCACCGACTCCGGCAAGAACAAACCGCCGTCTCGGGCCAGCCCTGACATAACCGCAGCTTTGAAGGTCAGCGGCTCAACGCCGCCCCTGGTACTGACGTAACGCATTGTCAAAAAAACTCCGGCAGCAACCGTTTGATGTCTTCAGCATCCAGGTCGAACAAGCTGGCAGCCTCGACAGCCAAGCCCTTCGCCCTTTCCTGCGCCGAAGGTATCTCTTTGTAGAACAGGTTAAGGCAAACCGCCGCATTGGCCATGAGCCGTGTCTTTTCACGCAACCGCAAAGCCTTGGTAGCCTGCTCGTCAATAACTAGACCGATCACCAATTCGCCGATAATGTCGATCCGCTGGTTGTACACCTCTGTCCACTGGATCTTGCGTCCGCCCACCGAAATGTTACGCTGGTCGGCACCGTCCACACTCCACCCCCGGGCAGACTTGAAGCCCGGCACACTTTTCACGATATAATCATGAAACTCCTTGACCCGGTCGGCCCTCTCCATCGCCACGTTCAGGGTGTCGAGGCCCTCCTTGGTCTCAAGCCCAGCCCCCGCCTTCCTCAAGGCTGCTGTGACGTCTCGGAACTGCAACTGCTTCAAGGCCTCGCGGTTGGCTGCCTCGGCTTCGGACACGGCCGCTTTTTCAGCAGCCACCTTGGCGTTGTAGGCCTCCTGCTCCTGACGTTTCTTCGCCTCCGCCTCTTCAAGCTGGCGGCGCTTCTCAGCCTCAAGCTCCTCATCGCGGCGCAGCGCAATCAATGAAGCCACATCGGTCTTGACGCTGCCAAGCGTTCGCTTTAGCTGCGACACGCGCCGGGGGATATCACTGACCCTCCGGTCATATCCCATGTTCTTAACCATCTCAACCAGTTTGTTGGCGGTCTTGACAAGTTCTTCTGTCACCTCTTTTTCAACCTGTGTAATGCCTTCAGCCTGTTTGGCCAAGGCTTCCACCTCTAACAAGCTCTTTTCGGCAAAAGCCACACCGTTCTTGACCGCGTAGGCGTCCATGTACATGCCGCGCACAATCGTGATCACAGGATGTTCGTCGTCTGCAACCGCAGCAGCCTCGTTAGCAGCATCCGGTTTATCCGCCACTGTTGACGCCTTCGCTCCGGCAGCCGGTTCAGGTGTCTCCGTTTTAGCCGCCGCGGTTGCCGCCTTCGCTCCGTCAGCCGGCGGTTCAGGCATCTCCGGTTTTACAGCACCTTCTGCCGCATCAGCCAGTTCACTTTCGGGAGGCACCATCGAGGCGCGAGCCTCCTCTCCAAACGCCTTGACCGCCTCATCCGCAGCTGCGGTGGCATATTCTAAAGCCTCTGGCACAAATTTACGTATACGCTCGACTGCTGCTCGGGCAGTCTCCACACCCTTGGCTATCGCCGCTCTCGCGTCAGACTGGCTCTTCATGATCTGCGCGGTTTCGAGTCGCTGCCTTTTGTCCGCCGAATACTTCTTGAAACCGTAAATGCCGCCTGCTATAGAACCGGCCAGCAAAATGATCACGGCAAAAATCGCTAAGATGATCTTCCGCCCGCGCCGCCCGGCATCCTCTGAACTTTCAGTCAATTCCTCAAGTCCTTCCACTGGCGTCATACCTGGCGGCAGTTCGCCGAGCGATCCGGTGTTTACCAGCATGCCGGTAACCTTATTGGGGCCTGTCATGCTCATGTTTCCGGTGGAAGCATTCTTGCCCTTAATGAAAATCTTTTTGCTGCTCTTCTTGACCTTCACCGGACCGGCCTTTGCAAGATAGCGGCGCATATCCGCCATCAGCGAGGCGTAGGTCGGATAACGTGTCTGCGGGTCTACCGCCAACATCCGCGTCACTATCGCCTCGACTTCGTCGGGCACCCCAGCGCGAATCTCCTTCAACGGCTTGGGCGGGTTTTCGAAACGCGCCTTAACAACCGCCGTGGCATCCTCTCCTTCAAAGGGCGGCATACCGGCAATGGCGTGATACAAAGTGCCGCCAAGGCTGTAAATGTCCGATCTGTGGTCACATTTTTGGCGGCGTACCTTTTCTGGCGCGATATAGTAAGGTGTACCCCAGACATCATTACCGGGGCCGCTGGCCATGGCCGACAGACCGAAATCCACCAACTTCGCGTTCTGGTCGTTGTCAAAGAGTATATTCTCGGGCTTGACGTCGCCATGCACCATGCCGGCATTGGCCGCCTCTTGCAAGCCGTCTGCGATCTGAGCCCCTACATGCATAACAACCGCAGG
>JAQVQN010000110.1 GCA_028701555.1 Kiritimatiellia bacterium
TTACGATATGCATTTCAAGGATCAGGTCAACCGCGGCTATTTCATGAGCGATCCTGATTTTCCGGCCATTCGCGTTACCTGGGAACAGGCCAACGCCTTTTGCGCGTGGCTGTCGCAGAAGCTCGGCAAACGCGTCTCGCTGCCGAGCGAGGCGCAGTGGGAGTGGGCCTGCCGCGCGGGCAGTGCAGGGCCTTTGCATTTCGGCGGGTTCGACAGCGATTTCTCGAAGCTTGAGAATTTGGCCGACTACATGTTTATCGAGTTCGCGGTGCACGGCGTAGATCCCAAACCGTACGCTCGCGGCGACGATCCCAAGCCTGAGCGCCTGCCGCCCGCAATATACGATTTCGAGCTGCGTGACCGCCGCTTCAACGACGGCACGTTTCATCTGGCCAAGGCTGGCAGCTATGCGCCCAACGCATGGGGGCTGCATGACATGCATGGCAACGTCGCGGAGTGGACCAGCACAGCCTACCGGCCTTATCCCTACGACGCGGCGGACGGGCGCGAAAACGGTCAGTCGGACGAGCGCAAGGTTGTTCGCGGCGGATCGTGGTACCGGCGTCAGCACCGCGCCACTTCCTCATGGCGCTGGGGCTATCCGGGCTGGATGCGTCCCTTTGATGTGGGCTTCCGGGTGGTGATTGAAGACTAGGAGGCTGAGCGGCTATTGGCCGACAGTGTCCGACTCAAAGACGAACACCAGTTCGCCCGGACGGGCGCGCCGGTTCTGGCGTGCGACGAACTCAACGAACTCGGGATCGGCCTTGAAACGTTGCTGCTTTTCCTTTAGGACTTTGATCTCGTTTTGCTTATAATCGATGCGCCGCAACATTTCCTGGCGCTGCCTTTCTAAGCCGCGCCATTGAGAATACTTCGGGGTGATGGTCACGACACCCGCGATCATGACCATTATGAACGCGACCAGCAATGTGGTTCGGGTGATGATGGTTAATAATACGTTCACAAACCGCAATCCGTTAATAGACAACACTTGAAATCAGTTATAATGAACACCTTATAGGGGAATAAGTCAAACGAAAATCGCATTTAGAGCGGATTTTTTTCCGTTGCCCTCGCGACTTGCTTTATTCGGGTGTGTGCGGTATGTTTCAACACATGGGTTCATGGCGATACTTTAGCATCTTGACATGTGTTGCCGGGGTGTGTCTGGTGGCGGCTGCGGAGCAGTCGGTCACTGTGACCTTTCTGCAAGGGTATGACCCCGACACTCCTGAGGGGCCGGTTACGCGGCAGATATTGGAATTAGCCAGAAACGAGCCGCGGTTGAACCCGCAGAAATGGGGCGGTCTGTCTTTGCCCGGCGCGGGCGGCAGGGCACCCTTCATGCTATCACTCGCAGGCGGAACCGCGCCTGACATCTACTTCTGTTGGTTCCATATCATTCGCCACGACATAGAGCAGGGCTTCCTGTACCCCTTGAACGAGTGGATTGGCGAGGATCTGGACGGCGACGGCATGATCAGCGATGAAGAGGCGATATGGCCGGGTTGGCGCAAGGTGCCGCAATTGTGGCGACAGGTGGCTACCCGCGACGGTAAAGTTTACGGACTGCCCATGGCGGGAGTCTGGTACTACGGGATAGTTTACCGCAAAGACTTGGTACGGCAGGCTGGGCTTGATCCCGAATACACGCCCGAGACCTGGGACGAGTTCTTCCGCTGGTGTCAGCGTTTGACCTTACCCGGCAAGCGGGTGGCCGGGGCTAGGGTGCAGCGCGGGCAGAGGGCTTTCGGCATCGAGAATCGTCCGTGGGGCTGGCTGCCGTGGATGCAGGCTGCGGGCGGCTCGCCGGTTGTGAACGTGCGGGTCTCGCCGACCAGCGGGCGAACTTACCGGTTCGCTATGGAAGAGACCGAATTTATCGCGCCGGACACAGGCGAAGATCTTTCCAAGGCCGCAGGTGTCTGGCAGGCCGACTTCGACTCCCCTGAGGCTGTCGCGGCGGCGGCTTTTCTGCGCAGGCTGCTGTGGGCACCGTGGACACGTGACCCGGAAACAGGGGAGCCTGTGGATCTGACACCCGACGAGGTCGCTGCCGGCGTCGCCTTGCGCGGCGGCCGCGAGCTTAGCTTCAGCGCTGAAGCAGTCATCAAGGGTGTTTCAAGGCCGCTGCCGCGCCTGAACCAGGATCTGCCGCAGCTTTTCGCTCAGGGCGAGGTCGTGGCGCTCTTTTCCGGCGCTGAGGTGGTAGAGCAGTTGACGCGCGACCTCAACCTGCCTGCCGAAATGGTCGGCATCATGCCATTTCCGGCGGCGTCCGCCGGACTGAAGCCGGTATTCCAGGCGCACAAACACTTTTACAGTATGACAGAAGGTGTGGCCAAGCGCCCGAAAGAAGAACGGGATCTGATCTGGGCTTGCGTGGAGGTGTTGGCCAGCGAGACGGTCAACGACGAGACGGTCAGGCAGAAAGTTCTGGAGGGGCAGGCGCGCTGGTGTGTTCCGGACGATCTGGAGCGGCTGGGCTTTAACGAGTATCTGGCAGAGGTGCCGCCCGGCATCCGGCGCAATTACGAGAGGATCAACAGTGGAGAAATTCTGGCTAGGACGGAACCGTATGCCGGTTTCTGGCAGGCTGTGTCGGATCTGATCGACCGTCGGCTGCTGGGTCTGCTGCTGTCGGACACCGGCGAACACCTTGATTATGTCGCGGCGCTAAAGAGCATCAACGATGACGCCAACAGCGGTTTGATGTTCCGTGTGCCTGAAGCGCAGATGCGTCGGCAGCGGCCTTTGGCGCGGGTGGTTTTCGGTGTGGTGGTGATGACGGTTCTGAGCTGCGTCTGGCTGGCTTGCAGGCGCGCATCTCTCCCAGCGGCTCGCGATGCCTCCGGCGTGCCAGCCGCCAGCCGCCTTCATCCTTCATCCTTCACCCTTCATCCTTCTTCTCTCACGCCGTGGCTGATGCTGGCGCCCGCGCTGCTGACAATCGCCATGTGGAGTTACTACCCCCTGATGCGCGGCGCACTGATGGCTTTTCAAGAGTACAAACTGGTCGGCGAGACGCGCTGGGCGGGTCTGGACAACTTCATCATGGTGGCCACTGACGCTGGGTTCTGGGCGGCTTGGGGGCGCACGCTGCGTTATGTGGGTATGACGCTGCTGCTGGGTTTCCTGACCCCTGTGCTGCTGGCGCTTATGCTGGCCGAGATCCCGCGCGCTCGGATTTTTTTTCGCACGCTCTACTTCCTGCCGCACCTGACCAGTGCACTGGTGATCGCGCTGTTATGGAAAATGATGTACGACCCGACTGAAAACGGCATGTTGAACCGCCTGATAATGTTATTCGGGTTCAGTCGTCAGACCTGGCTGCAAGATCCGGCGCTTGCGATGGTGTGCTGTATTTTGCCGGGTGTGTGGGCCGGGGCGGGCATGGCGAGTCTGATTTACATAGCGGCGCTACACTCATTAGCGCCGGACTATTACGAGGCGGCGGCGATCGACGGGGCTGGAATTCTGCGTCGTTTCCGGCATATCACGCTGCCGCAACTGATGCCCCTAATGGTGATCAATTTCGTGGGCGCGTTCATCGCGGCTTTTCAGGGCATGGGCAGCATTTTTCTGCTGACATTCGGCGGACCTGGCGATGCCACAAACGTGTTGAGCCTGACGATCTGGAAAGAGGCCTACAACAACCTGCGGTTCAGCACCGCGACCACCATGGCCTGGTTTTTAGGTGTGGGGTTGATCGGTTTCACCTATTTGCAGATCCGAATCCTGCGGCGGGTAGAATTCCGCCGCGCCTCCACAAATTGATGCTGGCTTTATTCTCAGCCCAGATCATATTCGCGATCCCAGTCTTTCATAACAGGGTCAAAGCCAGCGGCAGCGATGGAGTCGGACACTTCCCGCAGCGGGCGCTTGTCCGCCACTTCAAACTGCGCCTCGGCGCTGGTGGCATCCGTGTAACCGCCCGGTGTGGTCTTGGCGCCCGCAGACATTTTGGTGACGGCGAGCTTAACCAATTGCTCGCGGAAGCCGGGTGATTCGCGCGTTGAAAGCGTCATAATCACGTCTGGCAACTGGACTCTCAGTGCGCACATCAACTGGACCAGTGCGGAGTCAGAGACCGGATAAGCGGCAGGGTCACCGCCGTGCGCGGGCCGCATGCGCGGAAAAGAGATAGAAACAGCAGAGCGCCAGTAACGGCGCTGCAGATAATCAGCGTGCAGGCCGAGGTAAAAAGTCTCCTCGCGCCAGTCGTTGATGCCCAAGAGCGAGCCCAAGCCCAGGAAAGTCATGCCGGACTGCGCGGCGCGCTCAATCGAATCAATCCGGTTATCATAATCGCGTTTAGGCCCGCTCATGTGGTAATCGGCGTATACCGCAGGGTTATAGGTTTCCTGAAACATGGTGACACCGTCAACGCCAGACGCTGCCAAAAGTTTGTACTCGGCGGAAGAGAGCGAATAGATTTCGACTTGGATTGAGGCGAAGCGGTGCCGTATGCGGCGCGCCAGGTCAGCGAAATATTGCGGCGGAGTGTTCTTGCGGTCCTCGCCGGATACCAGCAGAATGTGTGCGAAGCCTTGAGCGGAAAGGCATTCAGCTTCGGACACCGCCTCGTCAAGAGTCAAAGCGCGCCGCACACTGTTCGAAGTAGCCTGGTTGAAGCCGCAATAACGACAACCGTTGCAGCAGTAATTTGAAACGTACAGAGGGACAAAAAATTGAACAGCGCGCCCGAAGCGCTGGCGGGTCCAGCTTGCCGAACAGCGCGCCAGGTTTTCCAGTAAAGGTTCGGCGGCGGGCGAAACCAGCGCGGCCAAATTATGTGGAGTGAATTTTCCGGAAGCGTTCAATGCGCGAACAGCGTCATCGGCAGTGCAGGAAGCGATCAGCTCGCGTACGCTTGCGGGTGGCCAGGTTTGAAGAAGGGCGCTGAAATTCGTAATAGATTTCATTTCGATGATAAGGTGTTGAGAGCGGCAGGATCACTTGTCGCCAGACGGTTTTTTTTCAAAGCGTACGCACAGGTCAGTAGCTTGCGTCTCGCGGTTGTTCAAGCCGCAACGTTGATTAAAGGGGTTAACTACAAAGTGCAGGCACCAGCCGCAGCAGCGTTGTCGCTCGTCATCGCTGAAGACCGCAGGCAAAGCGGGCTTGTCATTTTCGGTGAAAATTTTCGGCCGCGTGTCAGCGTGCGCGAAAGGCGTTTCATCTGCAGAAGCGTAACGCGCTCCGCACAGAACGCAGATGAACACCTCGCCGGTTTTTTTAAAACCCTCATACACCGGCTCGGTTCTGACCAACGCTGTCCTTCCGCAAGCAGAGCAATTAATTTCCAAAGATTTCATGATGACGATGATTCTACTCCAGTGAAAGCAAAGATGATTGTAACCTGCGAAGCGCATGAAACAAGAGAAAAAGGAAAGAGGGAAGGGAGAGGCAATGGTTAGTGGTTAATGGTTAATGGTTAAGAGATAAGAGGTAAGAAGTTTATAGGTAAGCCCCCCCGCCCGAGGGTTCGGGCAAAAACGAGTGGGTAACTTGAACATCGAACATTGAACATTAAACGTTAAACGTTAAACGTTAAACCTTGAAGTTATAGACAATAGGTGAATTGTAAGTTGTGGAATGCGTCGCTACCAGTCGATCCAGTCGACACCAATCGAAGAGAAGGTGAGTAAGCGCGAAAAAAAAATTCAAGAAAAATAAAAACTGTACTTGCAATTTTCAACGCAACGATTACATTAAAGTCAAAACAACATATCGATGCATTGTATTGTGGTGCCTCGATGATGTTGTTAAACGGTTAAAACCAAAGAAAGGAACACGCAATGGCCACAGCAAAGAAAGCAGCTCCTAAGAAAGCGGTTGCCAAGAAAGCGCCCGCGAAGAAGGCTCCTGCGAAGAAGGCGGTTGCCAAGAAGGCTCCTGCGAAGAAAGCGGTTGCCAAGAAGGCGCCTGCGAAAAAGGCACCCGTGAAGAAGGCGGTTGTCAAGAAGGCTCCTGCGAAGAAGGCGCCTGCGAAAAAGGCACCCGCAAAGAAAAAATAAGCTAGCGTGTCAGCTAATAAAGAAAAACACTCCTGCGGTTAAAACTGCAGGAGTGTTTTTTTATAAACGGGTTCACGCACCGATTATTGATCGCGGAAGACGACCTTCTTGTGGCCCTTCTCGATGGCGCCGATGATCACAGGAGACTGCTTGTGCTTTTTCAACAGCGCCATTGCAGCGGTTGCGTCCTTCTGTCGAACGATGATGACATACCCGATGCCCATGTTGAATACGCGGTACATTTCGTCATGGTCGACCCGGCCTTGTCTGCCGATAAAGGTAAAAACCGTCGGCACCGTCCACGAATTGCGGTTGATCACGGCGTTACAGTTTTTTGGCAACACGCGCGGGATGTTGTCCACAAAACCGCCGCCGGTGATATGCGCCATACCCTGCACCGGCAATTTTTTGATCAGCGCCTGCACCGGGTTCAAGAAGCTGCGGTGCACGGCCAGCAGGGTGTCCGCGACTGAAGAACGCGTGCCGGGTATCAGATCCTGCGGCATCATGCCGCACTGATCGAAGATAACTTTGCGCGCGAGCGAAAAACCGTTAGTCTGCAGGCCGCCGGACGGCAAGCCGATGACCACGTCGCCGGGCTTGATCTTTTCCCCGGTGATGATCTTCTTGCTGTTGACCATGCCGATGATTGTGCCGACCAGATCATACTCGCCTTGCGGATAAAGCCCCGGCATCTCAGCGGTCTCGCCGCCCAGCAGAGCGCAGCCGTTTTCTTTGCAGGCTTTGCAGAGGCCGGAAATCACTTCTTTGAAGACAGCGGCCTCAAAACGGGCAGCACCGATGTAATCGAGGAAGAAAAGCGGCACGGCACCCTGCACCAGAATATCGTTCACGCAATGGTTGACAATGTCCTGCCCGACGGTGTCATGCCGTTTGGCCAAAGCCGCCACCTTGAGTTTGGTGCCCACGCCGTCAGCGCTCGCCACCAGCAAATATTCCTTGCCGGGGGAATGGAAAAGCCCGCCGAAAGCGCCGATGTTTCCCACAACTCCCTTGGTTGCGGTAGCCCCGACCATATTTTTGATTATTTCAATGCCGGACATCTTGGAGTCGATGTCCACCCCAGCCTGCGCATAAGCTGAAACCTGACGATTGTCTGCCGGCTGTTTAGTCATCATTGCGCCCTTTATGCAAACAGTAAAAATTCAAAACGTGCACAAAATAACAGATTGAACTGCTTTATTCCAGTAGAAAAACTAAAGGCTTTATAAGTGGGGCGCGAATTGACTCCATTTCACTGCGCCGAGGATCCATGGCGCCGGGTTCAGGGGTCATCGAAAAAACGCCACGACTCTTCGAGGATAAAGGCAATTGCTATTAAAGTGTTACATACTGACTCACTATCGTTTTTGTGAGTGAGTCAATAATGCGCGGTTAGCGTGGTCTTAGTTAAGCTGTTCGGATACATAACATGTTTGAGGCAAACGCTTTAAGATTGCAAAAGCATTTCTGGCATGGGCTATGCATATTACTAGATGTCT
>JAQVQN010000111.1 GCA_028701555.1 Kiritimatiellia bacterium
TGACAGGGGTTGCCCGAGCGATTTGCTGATCGATGATTTGTTTTTGCAGTTCCGCCTTCCGGGAGGAAAGGCGGAGGTAGGCCTTGTTCAGTTCGCCAAAGGTGGCCAAGGCCTTTTGCCGCTCGATAGAGGGCAGGGGGATCTCGATGGATTCCAGATGCCCGAGGCTGATAAACGGAATGGTTGTGGTCATGGTCAGCCGTTTAAACAGGTTCTGGCCTTCGGCTGAATTGAAAAACAGCGCCAGATATTCCGGAAGGAGCTGCGAGGGGTCCTTAGGCGTGAAGATCAGAAAGGCAGAGGTCGCGACGCACGGAGCTTTGATGCTCCCTTCAAAAACACAGGCAGTGAAACGGCTGCGGTTGATAAAAAGAACGTCGCCAGGGGTAAGCGGGTTTGCGGCGGAGAGTGCCACGCGGCATGCGTAATCAATGGACAATACACCGTCTGCCGAGATATCCTTGGGCTGAATGACGAGTGTCTCTGCGTGCGGATCGAAGTCTGGCTTTTGGCGGAAAGAGTAGCCCAGCCTTGCTTTGCAGAGCGATTTTAATGGCAAAAATTCCCAGTCCATAAACGCAGTATATCAATATTGTTTAAAACATGCCAATAATGCAGTAGCTGAATAGTGTAAAAAGTTTATTTCGGGAATTGGCGTAATTTTGTCGTCTCGGGCGGGCGGCGATTACGGAAGTTCGAAGTCGAACATGAGGGGGAGGTGGTCGGAGAGGCGTACGCGGGGGATCTTGAAACGCAGGGGTTTGATTGCAGGGTCGTGGCAAATAAAATCCAGTTCGCGGCAGGGGGCCCAGCTCGGGAAGGTGGGCGAGTGTCTGATGTTGGCGCTTTTGAGGCCAGTGGCGCGCAGGAACATGTGCATTTCCCAGACACCGGAAAGGGTATTGAAATCACCGGCCGCGATGACGGGTTTGTCGCAGTTTTTGATCAGGTCGTGCAGTTCCAGCAGTTGACGGTGGCGGGCGCGGATGCCGAGCGCCAGATGCACGAGGAAAAAGGTCATGTTTTCGAATTCCACCTCGATCGCCAGGCTCTTGAAGCCGCTTTCGAAGTCATGGAAAGAGTAACGCAGGATTTCGGCGCGGGACAGGACTGCGTTGGCCTGCTTATTGAGCACGGGCACACGGCGTCCAAAACCGTCTTTTGGGTACTTGATGCGTGTACGGTGGTAACAACGCAGAGTCTTGGCCAGTTCGTGGGCCTGGTTTTTTCGGTGGGCGCGGTATGACCCGGCATCGACCTCAACGAGGCCGACGATATCCGGGTCCATGTGGCTAACGAAACGTGTGATGTTAGGGAAGTGCGAGGTTGTGCGCATCAGGGTTTCGAGCCAGGCGAAGCGGCGCAGGCGTCCGGTGGCGTATTGGATGTTGTGCAGCAGGAGTCTCATGCGGATGTAGTAGTAACCCTAGAAATGGAGATGAACCACGAATGCACTCGGATTAAAGGTCATGATTTGGGAAGGGGTTTGTGGCGGCATCACTCCTCGTCGAAGAGCGAGGCCGGGAGAATGCAGGCGGCGAAGACGTGATTGGCGTAAATGGACGAGTTGATCACATTCTTGCGTCCCTTGAGATGTTTAAAGGCGTCCAGCCACTGACCCAGCAGCTCGACCTGGATTTGTCCGTTCAAAATGTCTATGCTGGTGATCAGCAGATCGCGGGGGCTATAGCGGATGCCGGTGCCGAGGGCTTTGGAGATCGCTTCCTTGGCGCACCAGAAGCGCAGCATGGCGGTTCGGCCCTCGCCGGTGTTGGCAGCCAGTTCCATTTCGTCATGAGTGAAGACGCCTTTTGTAAAATCCTCGCTGAGATCGCGGTTTACTGCTTCGATATCGATGCCGATGCGCGCATTGGCGACTACCGCAGCCACCACCAGCTTGGCCGTGTGCGCGATCGAGATGTCGATTTTGGCCCGGGTGTGTTCGCGCCAGTTGCCCAGCGCGTGCGGCTTGCCTGAGTCGTCGGCCCAGATCGGGATGTCTGCGGCGGTCCAGCGCGACTGGTGGTATTTCAAGAGAAACCGGCGCACGGAATCCTTGGCGGCAGCGCGGCCGAAGAGCCATTCGGCGCGGCGGCTGGCCGAACCCTGCATCTCCGTCCACTCCTCGCGCTCTTGCGGCGAGAGCAGGACATGCGCCATAGTCTTCAGCCACAGCTCCTGGTTGTTTTCGAAGATTTTGAGAGGGACGTCGTTGGCTACCGAGGCTGCGACAGGCGTGGCTGGGTTGCCCAGCATTTCCAATGGCAATTCTTGCGTCAGATAGCGTTCAGACGGGTGCAGAATGTAGTTGTGGTATTCCTGCGGCACCCTTTCGCAAAGCTCCTCCCATCCGCGCATATGGATCAAAAGGTTGCCGTTGCCGTCGGAAATCTGGATATCCGCCGCATGGGAACGCGGCGTTACGGATTTAAGGCGGAAGTAGCCGCGCAGGCGTGCGCCCTCCAAAAAGCTGGCGGCATAAAAATTGATGCGGCGGGCGCGGAAAGGCAGGGATATGGCTCCGGAGAACTTCTCGTGCGAACGCCAGAGCGGGAAACTGGATACGATGCCGTCGAGCAACATGGGCCATATGGAGAAAAGCGGTATGCGGGTGTGTCGCACGGCATTAGCCCGTATGGGAACTTCCAACTCAAAGTCTATGCCCTCCTCGCTCCAGAGGTCGACATGCTTGACCAATCTTAGACGCTCGCCGTGGAAGAGCCGGTCCGGATAAATGTCATGACCGGACCAGTTGACCGGGCGGGGGTTGGCCAGAGGCGGCGGCTGGATCGGCTGATTCGCGCCGGCTGTGAGCGAGAGCAGGATGGTGGCTTCGATGATTGGCCAGGTGAAGGCGCTGTTTGGCGAGTCATCGCGCAACTGAACCTTCACGGCGGAATACTGCGGATCGGTCCATACGATGCGCTCGGCGCGGATGATCACGCGCAGTACGCCGCGCTCAAAGCCGACCCAGCGTTGCGACCTGAGATTCTCGACTTGGGTGACACGGCGGCGCGGCACAAGTTTACGCGCGGCCTCGCACATCATTTCCAGGCCAGAGACCAGCGAGAGCAGCGTGAGCCCTTTCATTTCGGGGCTTGTGTAGGATAGCTGTGAAGTGCCCAGCGCGTAATCGCTTAAGAAAGGATAGTCTTCCAGCGTAAGGGTTTTGGCGATCTCGATTAATGATCCGGGGGTTTCGCTAAGGATCTCGGCGTTCAACAGCATCGGCATATCCGCGCCGAAGTCCAAGCGCCGCTGGCCGCTGATGATCGGCGTGGTCTTGCGCGGTTTCTCGGCGGAGGGGCGCGAGGCGGTGAACTCGGCTGACGGCGTGAACAAAGTCAGTGTCGGCAGACGCGCGGACAGGCGCATCTCGTTGTCGGTGCGCAAGGTCACCGACATAGGTTTATCCAGATCCAGTACGCTACGGCGGCGGCATTCATAGAGACGGGTGAGATCCAGCGGCACTCCCTGTGCCGCCAGCAGACCCAAGGCGTGGTTAAACTGTGTCAGGCCTGACCGGTGTATGCGGTTGACAGCCACGGACTGATGCGGCAGATTTTTGAGGGTCTCGTCAATGGAGTTGGTCATATTTCCGCGTGCGCCGAGTTCTATAAAGACGCGGAATCCGTCTGCGTACATGCGTTTGACGGTTTCCTCGAAAAGGATGGGAGAGGTCCACTGGTCGGCTATGAGATTCAGTATGGCGCGCGGCTGGGACGGCATGCGTTCGGCCGTTACGCATGAGTAGACGGGTATATGCGGCACATGACGCACCCAGTGAGCCAGAAACTGCCTGATAGGCGGCAGGGCTTTGGAGCACCAAGGCGTGTTGAACGGGCGGTTGATCGGAACGGCCACGGCTTTGGCGCCGGCACTGTGCAGAGCCTCCGTGACAGGCGCGATGACCTCGGGCGAGACCGCGATGGTCTGCTGCCGCGGGCTGTGATAAAACGCCAGCGCGATGCGCCCCGGATATTTTTCGGTCAGGTCATCAAGGAGCTCGCGCGAGGCGTCGATGACTGAAAACATTTTGCAGTCGGGCAGGTCTTCGCGTTCAACGAAACGGTTGAGCATCTGGTAGCCTTCGCGCATGAAGAGGATACGTTTATTGCGCGACAATTTGCCGAACACGCCCGCTGCGTCCAGCGCAGCGAAGTCGCCGCCGCTGAAGCCGGCCAGTCCGTCAGGCGTGATCCCGACTCGTTCGATCAGCCGATACATGGCAGTGTTGGCGGCATGCGCGGCAATGAAGGACTCTGAAAAAGCGTTAGCGGCGAGACCGTCGGGCTCGCCGCGGTAACAGGCAGCGGGCGGGAAAACGAAATCGGCAGGCGAGAAATGCCGCGGCTCGCTAGAGAGCAAGGCTTCCTCCAGCTCATCGAAGGCACTGCGGCAGTCCTCGAATACCAGACAGAGGTCGCGCAGCATATCCGGATAGAACGAGACCGCGCCGGGAAAGAGAAAGGCGATTTTGCCGCCGGGACAAAGCTTTTCCCTGAAAAAGTACGTACCGCTTTTGTCGCGTATTCTTCCGGCTTTTTCGATAAGTTTGCGGTGGGCCAACTTAAGGCGGTCACGCAAGTCGGCGGTAGACGAGGCCACCAAAGCGATCACATCCGGAGAGCGTCTGGCGGTCAGGGCACAGGTGTATGCCACGTCGGTCAAAGTGGCTTCAGGAGCGTTCTCGAGAAAATGGATCACTCTTTCGACTTCTTCGGTCAAGGCCTTTTCGCTGGAGGCGCCAATGAGCACCAGCTCGCTTTCGACGGGATCGTAAAGATGTGTGGAACGTTTCATTGTCACTCCGGGAATTCTTCGAGGATGACCGCCGCGCAGGTGCCTGTGAAATCAATGGTCGAGACGCAAGCCCGGCGCGGTTTCTTGGCTGTTCCGCGAATCCATGGGCGTGCTTCGGTAAGCAGGTATACAGGAGATTTTGCGGACATGATTTTCTGGATGGGCTTCTCAACCTCGACGTGCGGTGCCAAGACGCGGTGGTGTAATGCAAGAGCGGCTTTCAATATTCCGGCGGCACCTGCGGCCCAGAGCGTGTGCCCGAAATTGCCTTTGACCGAACCGATGGCTGCCAGCGGCTGGCAGGGTTTACGGACGCCGAAAAGCTCTTGCATAACGTGTACCTCGGTCTGATCGGAGTGCGGTATGCCCGAGCCGTGAGCTTCTAGAAGCTGGATGGAAGCGGGTTCGGCGTTAGCGCAATCCATGGCACGGCTGACAGCGCGCGTCAGACTTTCGGGTGTTGGCACGCGATGATTGTGATCGGCTGCTGCTGCCACGATGCCGGTGCTGCGGACGATGGCGTAGATGCGGTCGCCTTGGCGGACTGCGTCTTTCAGCCTCTTTAGCACAAAGAAGACCCCGCCTTCGCCCGGTAAAGTGCCGTCGGTATTACGGCTGAAGGGCTGTAGCGTCTTACGTCGTGAGAAGGGCAGGGTTCCAGATAAGCCTTGCAGCATGGCGTTGTTGAGCGGCGGTTGAATGGCACCGGCTAGGGCAATGTCAGAACGGCGCGCGATTAGGTCGTCCATGGCTCCTTGCAGGGACTGCTGTCCGGAAACCGCACCTGCGTCCGAAACAACGGCTGGACCTGAAAACCCCAGCATTTGAGCGGTCCAGGCGGCGATTACGCAGCCGAGAGAGGAGAGTAGCGCATACGGTGTGGGGGCAGGCAGAGAGGCTGCCATCTGTACACGGATTTCGTCGATTTGGTCTGGGCCTGACGAGGGCAGCAGTTTTTGCAGAATGTCCAAAGTCTGGTCGATGAAAAAAGTGTGCTGTAGCCAGTTGACAGACGCAGTGTTGAAAGGCTGGCCATAGCCGAGATGCAGTGAGATGCGGTCAGTAGGCAGGTTGCCGGTGGAGATGTTGCTGTCGCGCAGGGCGTCGATGGCCAGTTGCGCGCAGAAAAAGACATCTGGGTTTTCGCCCGCGTTCATTTTGCCGGGGAATGACTGGTCGATCGGATTGCAGGCGTAAAGATCGCCCAAGAAAGCGCCAGCGACTGGGAAAGGCCGGTCGAAGATGTTTTTTCTGGGGGAGCCGGACTCGTTTTGCAGGGTTTCCTGCAAGGGGGTGAAGAGCGAACGGCGCTGCATGATGTTTTGCCAGAAGGCCGCAGGGTTTGCAGATTCGGCAAAGCGGCAGGCAACGCCAGTGATGACGATGTCCTCGCGCGATTTACGGGCTTGTGGCATTTATAGTCTCAGATGGGAAGTCTTCAGGTCTGAATTGCACCGGAGGGCGTGTAGGCGTGCCCCGGGGCGGGGAAGACCCCTTCACGCACCTCTGCGGCATAGGTCGCGAAGGCTGTTTGTACAGTTCCGGCCAGATCGGCGTACTCCTTCACGAATTTGGGCGGTTTACGGTCTGTCAGACCCAGCAGGTCGTGCATGACGAGGACCTGGCCGTCGCAGGCCGCCCCGGCGCCGATGCCGATCACCGGCACGGGCACGGCCGCTGTAACGTGCGCCGCGATATCGGGCGGCACGCACTCCAAAACGAGCGCGAAGACGCCGGCCGCAGCCAGCGCCGTGGCGTCTTCCACCAGCCGGTCAGCGTCGGCGCGTGTGCGGCCCTGGACCTTGTAGCCGCCGATGACATTGCAAGACTGGGGGGTGAGGCCGATATGACCGAGCACCGGTATGCCGTTTTGCACAAGGGCCCTGACGAGTTCAGCGCGAAAAGCACCGCCTTCGATCTTGACGGCGTCCGCGCCCGCCTCTTGCAGGAAGCGGCCCGCGTTACGCAGACCTTCGGAGATCGAAATCTGGTAGGAGAGGAACGGCATGTCCGCCACCACCAGCGCTGACCCGGCACCGCGCACCACGGCGGCGGTGTGGTGCAGCATGGCCTCCATGGTCACGGGCAGGGTCGAAGAATGGCCCATGACCGCCATTCCTAGCGAGTCGCCCACCAGCAGCAGGGGGATGCCCGCTGCATCGGCCAGTTTGGCGAAAGCGTAATCATAGGCGGTGACGCAGGGCAGTCGCTCCACACCTTTAGAGGCCATGATCTTGGCCACATTCCAAACTTTCATGCCCTCTATTTTAGCACAATCCGCCACAGGGGCAACCTGCTAAAATCGACATTTCATTAATTCAATATTCCAGTTAAAATAAGCCTTCATTTTAAATCAGTCAGGGATTTATAGCGGTTTATGGATAATGTTCTGAAAAACATCAGGGTTGTGCTAGTCGGCACGCTGTATAGCGGGAATGTGGGGTCAGTTTGCCGGGCGATGGCCAACATGGGGATCAGCGACCTGGCGCTGGCTGGGCCGCAGATCTGCGACGACTGGCAGGATGCTGTCAGGATGGCGGTACACGCCGACAGCATATTGGAGAACCGGCGCGAGACAAAGGACTTGGCCGAGGCGGTGGCGGACTGCGCTTTTGTGGTGGGCACGACCGCCCGCGGCGGTTTGTACCGCCAGCATGTCAAGACCCCGCGCGAGGTGGCGCCGGATCTTTTGCGGCTGGCCGCCAACGGCCGGGTCGC
>JAQVQN010000112.1 GCA_028701555.1 Kiritimatiellia bacterium
GTTCAGACGTGTGCTCTTCCGATCTCCACTCAACATGGCCAACGAGTATGCCAAGATGATCCCCGACGACCCGAAAATGACGTTGTCTAAAGCCAAGACCGACAACCCCGCCTTCGCCGTCGCCTGCAACAAAGACCCCAACCTGCAACGCATAATGCGCTATGCCGAGGTACTGGAAGGTTTATACCGTAACGCTGGCGTCCACGCCGCTGGTGTGGTGATCGGCGACAAACCGCTCCAAGAGATCGTGCCGCTTACCCGCGATAAAGACGGTTCGCCTGTAACCCAGTACGCCAAGAAGGAAATCGAGGAATGCGGCCTTTTGAAAATGGATTTTCTGGGGCTGAAGACCCTGACCGTGCTGCAAGAGAGCATTGACCTGGTAAAAATCACACGCGGCCTTGAAGTTGACCTGGAGAACCTGCCGCTGGACGATGAAATTACATTCGAACTCTTTCGCCGGGCGGACACGGTGGGCGTCTTCCAGCTTGAGTCCGCTGGCATGAAACGCGTTCTGGAAGACCTGCAGCCCAACCGCATTGAAGAAATCATTGCTATCCTGGCGTTATACCGTCCCGGGCCTATGGATATGATCGACACCTTCGTGCGCCGCAAAAAGGGGCAGGAGAAGATCGTCTACGACCATCCGCTGCTTGAGCCGATCCTGAACGAAACTTACGGCATCATGGTCTATCAAGAGCAGGTACAGCGGGCCGCGCAGGTCTTGGCGGGATACTCTCTCGGTCATGCCGACATGCTGCGCCGCGCCATGGGCAAGAAGAACCCTAAAGAAATGGCAAAGGAACGCACTGGTTTTATCGCCGGCTGCCTGAAGGTTAACGGCATCAAAGCCGACCGGGCCGGACAGATCTTCGACAACATAGAGAAATTCGCGGGATACGGTTTTAACAAAGCGCACGCTGCCGCATACGGCATCGTCACCTACCAAACCGCCTACATGAAAGCCCACTTCCCTGCTGAGTTCATGTGCGCGCAAATTTCTTCGGAAATCGGCAACTTTGATAAATTGCCGGGGTTTGTCAGCGAAGCCGATAACATGGGCCTTAAAGTCATGGCTCCGGATGTCAACCGTAGTTTCGAGCGCTTTATCCCGGAAGACGGAAAGATACTGTACGGGCTGGCAGGCATCAAGAGTGTCGGGCAGGGTGCCGCTGAGGCGATCGTCAGCGAGCGCAGGTCTAAAGGCCCCTTCAAAGGGTTGACGGACTTTTGCGAGCGCGTGGACCCCGCCGCTGTCAACAAGCGCGTGCTTGAAGCGCTGATCAAGTGTGGCGCCATGGACTGTTTTGGAATGCACCGGGCGCGGCTGTTCAACAACATTGATTTCGCCCTTTCGCGCGCTTCTGAGAAGCTGCGTGAGAAGGCCAGCGGCCAAAGCAACCTGTTTGAAATGCTGGCCGGCGCTGATGCCGGCTCGGCGGCTCCTGACCATCTGCCGGACTTCCCGGAATGGCCTGAAAAGGAAAGGCTTTCCTGTGAACGCGAGTTGCTGGGCGTGTACATGACTGGCCACCCGCTGACACGCTTTACGAGAATCATCAAGGATATCCAGACCGTGTCCCTGACTGATATCGCAACCGTCGAGGACAAGCAGGAAATCCGGGTGGCCGGCATGGCTGCCACAGTCACCCGGCGCATCAGCAAGCAATCCAAAGAAGCGTACGCCAATCTGACGATCGACGACGGTACCGCCAGCATAGAGGCCGTGGTTTTTCCAAAAGCGTTCCGCAAGTACGAGAACGCATGTGTTCAGGACGCGCCGGTGTTGGTGTGCGGGTACCTTAACCGCGAGGAGCAGCCCAAGATTTATGCCGAGGAGGTGTATGCCCTTAACGATGGCTTGCGACTGTTTTGCAAGAAGGTCGTCGCCGCCATCTTTGTCAATGACGGACAAGCACATGTCAGGCATATCGAAGGTCTGCGTGACGTCGTGCGCAAGTACCCTGGCAAGGTTCCTGTCAACATCTGCTTGATCTATCCCGACAAACGCAAGATTGTCGTGCAGACCGGTGATGCATTTAATGTGGATCCCTCGCCCGACTTCATCTCCGAGGCTGAATCCCTATTGGGCAAAAAAACTCTCCGAATGATTTTCGCAAAAGAAGTTTTTAAAGAACCGCGCAAGGACTGGCGCCGCTCACGCGACCGCCAGACAAACTGAACCATCTTTATCGCAACCATGTTAACACTTTCTCAGGATAGCCAAGTCTTCAATTTGCTGTCGGCTACGCAAAATCCACAAGCGAGGTTTATGTGCATTCAGAACTTTTCCAGCTAGGTCCATTCACTTTACGCGCTTACGGGCTGTGCATGGCTTTGGGTTTTCTCTTCGGTTGGCAGGCGGCAGTGCGCCTTTGCCGACGCACCGGACAGGATGCAGACCGCCTCACCAGCTTGCTCACATGGATGATGCTATCATCGGTTATCGGCGCACGTGCGGCCTATGTCATGGAGCATTGGTCGGCGGAATTCGCCGACAATCTGTTCGCCATCATCCGTCTCGATCAAGGCGGGCTAATGTTTTACGGCGGGCTCATTACGGGCGGGCTCGTGCTTTTGCTATACGCCTATTTGCACAAGCAGAATATTTTAACGATCACCGACCTGGTGCTGGCAGTCGTGCCGCTGGGTCACGCCTTCGGCCGCGTCGGCTGCTTCCTGCACGGATGCTGCTACGGCAAGATCACCGACTCCTGTGTCGGCGTCTGTTTCCCGCGCCACTCTCCGGCCTGGTGGGAACAGGTCTCGGCCGTGCCGCCTCTAATCGCCCAGAACGCCGCCAGAAGCCTTCCGGTTATCCCCACTCAGCTCGTGGAATCAGTAGCCAACGCCCTGCTTTTCGTGTTGCTATACAAACTTTACCCGCAACGCCACCGTCAGCTTGGCCTGATAACCGGCTGCTACCTTATCGGCTATGCCACACTGCGCTTCGTGATCGAATACCTGCGAGGCGACCCGCGCATAACCATAGGACCATTCTCGATCAGCCAGTCCATCAGCATAGGCATACTCGCCGTCGGACTTGCCAGCCTGCTCTACTCGCGGCGGGCTGTCTCTACTCCGTCAAAATGAACGCCGCCGCTCGCTCGCGCACTAAAGAACTCACAAACCCTGGCCGCAACACTTCTTGTATTTCTTGCCGCTGCCGCAGGGACATGGGTCATTACGGCCAGCCGTGCGCTGCTGATGTCTGACCGTAACTCCGGCCTGCGCACCTGCGGCAGGAGCGTGTTCGGCATTCTCCATAGCCTGCAACATCGCGTCAAAGCCATCTTGCGCCGACTGAGACACATCAGGCGCACTGGGAGCTTGCGGCTGAACGCCGCCGCTTAACATGTTCACGTCAGCGTGCACAGTCTGAACCCGCGAAGACATGTTCATCATGCGATTAAAATTCTGCACCGTCGTGGCTCGGAATACCGAAGTCGCAACCTCAGTCTTGATGCTGGTCATCAGCACCTCGAACATTTCAAAGGCCTCGCGCTTATATTCAACCAGCGGATCGCGCTGGCCGTACGCGCGCAGGTTGACCCCGTGCCTCAACTCATCCATTGCCCGCAGATAATCTTGCCATTGTTGGTCAATACAGCTCAGGAACACCGACCGCTCCATGATTGGCAAAACCCGGGCATCCTCCATGGAACACTTCAGCTCGTAGGCCTCGACCACCCTTCCGTAAATCAATTCCGCAGCCTCTTCAGGCTTGCCTTTATACTGCTCAACCTCTTCCAAACGCAACGCCACCGGAAAAGTGTCGCAGACCCAGTCAACCAGTTCCTGCGGCGCGGCATCTTTGACAGCCGACAGGTACTTCTCGCTCTGTGTCAATATCAAGTCGTTGAAAACGTCTAAAATATGTCCGTGAGCGCCGCTCTCATCCATTAGCACTTCGCCGCGCAGATCGTATACCACCGTGCGCTGTTTGTTCATGACATCATCGTATTCAAGCGTGCGTTTGCGTATTGCGAAGTTCTGCTGCTCTACACGACGCTGCGCGGTCTCGACTGAACGGTTCAGCCACTTGTGCTCCAGCGCCTCGCCTTCCTGCATGCCGAGCCGCGTCATGATGCCCGAAATGCGGTCGGATCCGAACAGGCGCATCAGACTGTCTTCCAGTGAAATATAGAACTGTGACGATCCGGGATCGCCCTGACGAGCGCACCTGCCGCGTAACTGCCGGTCAATACGGCGCGACTCATGTCTTTCCGATCCGATAACGTGAAGTCCACAGGGCTTTTCAACTAGCAGTTCACGCACAGTCTTGGCGCCGTTATCATACTTGTCTTCCAGGGTAATCTGGGACTTGATGGTAGTCTCCGGCACCCAAACCACACCTTCACCAAGCTTGATGTCTGTTCCGCGTCCGGCCATGTTTGTCGCGATCGTCACCGCGCCGGGCTGGCCCGCCAGCGAGACGATCTCTGCCTCGCGCGCGTGGTTCTTGGCGTTAAGCACATTGTGCGGTATCTTGGCCATCCGCAACATGCGGCTGAGCACCTCCGAGGTGTCCACAGTGACCGTGCCCAGCAACAGCGGCTGTCCCTTGGTGTGCCGTTTCTCAACTTCCGAGATAATCGCCTTATACTTCTCGCGCTGGGTCTTGTAAATCTGGTCGTTGCCGTCAACGCGCCTTACCGGGCGGTTGGTCGGGATAACCACCACGTCCAGTTTATAAATGTCATGGAACTCAGCCGCTTCAGTCTCGGCCGTGCCGGTCATGCCGGCCAGCTTCTTGTAAAGGCGAAAATAATTCTGGATCGTGATCGTGGCCAAAGTCTGGGTCTCGCGCTCGATCTCAACCTCTTCCTTGGCCTCAACCGCCTGATGCAGCCCGTCGCTCCAGCGCCGGCCGGGCAGGATGCGCCCCGTGAACTCATCTACGATATAGACATGGTGGTCCTGCACCACATAGTCGACATCCTTTTCGTAAAGACAGTATGCGCGCAGCAATTGGTCAACATTGTGTACGCGCTCGCTGCGGGTCATGAAGTCCGACTGAATCTGTTGGCGCTTCTTGGCCTTCTCTTCAGCGCTTAGCACCGTATCGCCCTCCAGCATAGAGAGCGCGGTCACAAGATCCGGCATCACAAACATTTCCGGATCAGACGGCGAAAGTTTCTCGCAGCCCTTGTCGGTCAACGACACCTCGCGCGTACGCTCGTCGATGGTGAACAGCAGATTCTCGCGCAGATCACGCGCGAACTCTTTACGCATCTCGGTCAGCATCATGTTCTCGACCTGCTCGTGCAGCTTGCGCACCGAAACCTCTTCGAGCATGTGCAGGAACTGCTTGTGCTTAGGCATGCCGTGATAGACCTGATACAGCTTATGCATGGCCGTGTCTTGATCGTTCTCTTCAATGGCCTTCTTGGCGTCGCTGATGAAGCGGTTGCAGATCTCGTTCTGCTCGCGCACCAAACGCTCGAGGCGCGGACGCAGCTCGCTGTACTGCGCGGTCGAGGAGTGCGCCGCAGGACCTGATATGATCAGCGGTGTGCGCGCCTCGTCGACAAGGATGCTGTCGACCTCGTCGATGATCGCGAAATAATGCCCTCGCTGCACGACCTGCGCCGGCTCCACCGCCATTCCGTTGTCGCGCAGATAGTCGAAGCCGAACTCGCTGTTGGTGCCGTAGGTAATGTCGCATCCGTATTGCTCGCGCCTTTGCGAAGGATCCATGTGGTTCTGGATGCAGCCCACCGTCAAACCGAGATACTCGTAGACATGCCCCATCCACTGCGCGTCGCGTTTGGCCAGGTAATCGTTGACCGTAACCAGCCGCACATTATTGCCTGACAGGGCATTGAGGTACAGCGGCAGCGTGGCCACCAGCGTCTTGCCCTCGCCTGTCTGCATTTCCGCGATCTTGCCGTGATGCAAAACCATGCCGCCGATCAACTGCACATCGAACGGCACCATGTCCCATGTCAAGATGTGTCCGCAAACATCCCGCGAAGTGCCGCACAGACGTCGACAAGCGTTCTTGACCGTCGCGAAAGCCTCGCAAAGTATGTCGTCAAGGCTTTCACCGCCGGCCACGCGCTCTTTGAACTCGGCGGTCTTGGCCTTCAACTGTTCCTCGGAAAGCCCCTGATAAGATTGTTCAAGCTCGTTGATCCTGTCAACCAACGGCTGCATCCGTTTCAGATCGCGGTCATTCTTTGTCCCGAAAAGCTTCTTAATCAGATTCATCTATTGCCCTTGTAACGGCGAAATCCTCGCCAAATCTTGTATCAATCAAAAACTCATGTATTTAATCATAATCTTCGGCCCAGTTCCAGTCAGCAATTCTACTTTTGGCTGCGTGGGGTGCGATTCAACATTATTGAATCGCACCCAGTGCCTGGCCGGCATCACCGCCCGCCCCGCACCCTTTATCCGGCATACGGCAAAGGCTCGCAGAGTGCCTTCAGGTTATCCGGCGGCGTGCCGGGCGGTATCTCGCAGCCCGCCATGACCATGTGCGGGTTGCCGATCGCACCGTAACTCGCCGCCACGCCCGCCCGGACGCTCTCGGGCGTGCCGTGCAGCACGTCCGCAACCGGGTCGACGCGCCCCGCGATCGCCACCGCGCTCCCCAAAGCCTGCCTCGCCAATGCGGGATCCACCATGTGGTCGATGTCCAGTATGTCCACGCCCAGCTCTCCGATGTGCGGCAGCAGATGGTTGATGTTGCCGCAGATGTGCAGCTTGACCAGACCGCCCTTGGCCTGAATCGCCTCGACCAGTAGTTTCTCGAACGGCCAGACCAGACGCCGGTACAGGTCTGGCGGCAACTGGCTGGCGATCGCGTCGCCGATGCCGACCGTGTCAGCACCCTCCGCGAGCTGCGCCGCGGCGAAACGCGCCGCTGTGCGCGTGCAGCGCTCCATCAGCTCGCGGCAGGCATCCTCATCGTCCATCATGTCCATCAGGAAGTCCTGTACGCCGCGCAGGTCGGCCGCCTCCGCCGCCGGCCCCTCCACCCAGCCGAGAATCGAACATTCGCCACCAACACGCTCCTTGAAGGCCCGCACCGCCATCAGCCGGTCGCGCATCCTCTCGCACACGTACGGGTCGGGATCGTCGCGCAGCGGCGAGAGGTCTCTGATATCCGACAGCGGCGGGCGCGGGCAGGTCGGCGCATGGTCGGCCTCATAGCGGATCTCGCCGCCGAACCCCTGAACCTCGCGGTAGGGATCGGAGATCACGCTGACCTGGTCGAAGCCGAATTCATCGCGGCAACGTAGGTTGGCATCCACCAGCACACTCCAGTCTGCGGCGAACTCCGCGTAGTTGGACCCGATGTGCTCCGCCGCGAACTGCATCAGGATCGGTACGCGCGGTAAAAAGTCCGCCGGCTGCCCCCGGACGGTCGCCAGATAACGTTCTAAAGAATTCATGCTAATGCCTCCTTCATGCAAAAAACCACGGTCACAAGCTCCAGCCTTCGCGTCGA
>JAQVQN010000113.1 GCA_028701555.1 Kiritimatiellia bacterium
CATGACCGTGATAAAAAAAAGAAAAAAGATCACATTGTATGCGATAGACAAAAAATTGCGGTTAATGTCGTAGCTCATAATCACATTCCTTAAGGGATATATCCTGTTTTTGAACAGTCACAATTCTTTTCGTTAGCAGCATCACGTGCCTTTCGCATGTCATTGAGCACATCAACCCAATTTATGCCTGCCGTAAGCCCATCAACCAAAGCAGCAAGAGAAATTGCAGGATTTTTGATGATTACAACAGCGACAACTTCAAGCACTTTTCCTTTGAATGCATCAACACTAAAATCCCGTGAATACTGATAAAACATATCGTTGTTTATTTGCTCGCATTCAGTCTCAGTTATCGCATCCCCTGCTTCACAACATCGCCGGAGAGTGACACTTGCCGGATAATTATTCGCATCTTGCCCTGGAATAGCCCTTGCCATGTTTTCTATTATTGTTTTTAGTGTACCCGCGAAGGGAAGCCAATCCACAAACGACAGACCGAAGCAATCGTAATTCATCACACAATTATTACCACTGTTCACATATATATTAACACCACCAATTTCCCCAATCGGGTCTTTTGTCAACCACCGTCCGAAGCCGGGATCGTAAGGCCTGAGTTCATACATCACGAGCTTGGTCTCCACGTCGAACGGCTTGGTGCTGAAGCGGTGTGTGAAACTGTCCGCCATGTCGCCGCTTTGCGCAGTGATCTCTCCGAATGCGTCGTACTCGAAGTGGCCGCGAACCGCGCCGGTGGCATCCGCGTACTCGGTGACATTGCCGTTGGCGTCTCCGAATGCGTAGTACCCAATCCGTGCCTCACAAGAGGTACCGTCAAGCACCCTTCCAGAAACACGAGAGAGGGGCCGCGCCAGAGGGCGCGTCCCCGTGCATCTCGCTTCTGGAATGAAAATTGACGGTTTTCTTGTGAAGCGTTATGCGCGAAAGCGCAAAATCAGTTTTTAGATCCGGTCTCTTCTACATGCGTTGTCTTTGTTGATTCAATCAGTCCAACCAATCATCGTAATAAACATACTCCTTTTTGCAGAAAGGTTGCAACCGTTTTTTTAACGCGTTGCCTCACAATTCATGACACCGGAATATTTTCGTTGCAGAAAATTTTAACAATAGCCGGGAAGCATGCCGTAGAAATACATCGGTTTCAGGACGTAGACCTTCAGCAGCCATCCCGCCCACTGTTCCTTGGACATGTCCAGCAGAGAGAGCGGGAAGCTGATTTTCGGCTTCTTCTCATAATCGAATTCGCACATCAGGACGTGGCCGTAATCAGTGATGATCGGACAGGCGGCATAGCCGTCATACTTCGCCTCCGGCGCACGCCCCTCTATCAACGCGATCAGGTTCTTGACGGCAACCGGGACTTGCAGGCGGATTGCGGCGCCGGTCTTGCTCGTCGGGATACCGGCAACATCGCCAAGGCAGACAATGTTCGGATACTTCAGGTGTACCAGCGTCGCCTTGTCGACCATCGCCCAGGCCTCTGCGGCCAGTTTCCCCTCGGGCCATCCCAACCCCGCCTCGCGCACAAAATCCGGCGCGCTCTGCGGCGGCGGAAGGTGCAGAAAATCGTACTCCTCGGCAAAGGGGGTCATGACCGTCTCCTCCACCGTGACGGGCTTGCCTGTCCGGGGATCGGCGCGCTCCTTTTTTATTTTCTCGACCCTGTTGAAGAACACCTTTTTCGCCTGGGTGTCAACACCCTTGACGCGCACGTTTAACGAAACGCTGACGTCCCGCTCCTTGTAAATCTCTTTGAGCCGCGGCGTGAAATACGGCACGTCGTAGAGTTCCTTGGAGGCCGTGAAATAGTCGATCTTCACATTCTGACGGGTTCCGGCCTTGCGGGCCAGATGCTCGGTCAAAAGGCAGATCTTCTTGGGCGCGCCGCCGCATTTCAGCTTGGTGTACGTGTCGGCGAAAAGGCCGCGCCCGCCTTTCTTGACGAACGCCTGAATCGCGGGCCAGGTCTTTTGTGAACCCTCGAAATCGTAAATGCTATGGACATTGCCTTGCCCCAGCGTTTTCAGCGAAAGGCCTTCGACCTTTTCCCAGTTGAGCTGCAGCCCGGGTGTCAGCACCAGGAAATCGTAGGGGAACAGGCCGCCGCCCTCGACCGTCACCGTGTTTCTGGCCGGATCCACGGCGACGACCGTCTTCCTGACCCATTTCACGCCCCGGGGCATGCAGTCCGCCTGCTTGCGGTAGACCTGTCCAGGCCTGTAGACCCCCGCGGCGATCAGAGTGAACCCGGGCTGATAAAAATGCAGGGACGCCGGATCGATCAGCGTGATGTCCGCCTTCCTCAGGTTGCGCACAAGCCGCGCCGCCATGCTGATGCCCGCCGCGCCGCCGCCGACGATCACGATCTTGGCTTTGGCGTTGCTGCCCGACACCGCGCAGCCGCTTCCACCTGCTGCGGCGACCACACCAAAAGCCGCCGCCGTTTTGAGAAACATGCGCCGGGGCACATCGAAACCTGTTACCTGTTCAAACTGCGCTTTGCTCATGGTTGTTTATCCCTTTCGTGAAATCCGTATCCCAACACCGCAATCAGGGCGATGCAGGCCGTGTCGGTGCGCAACGTGTGCCCGCCCAGCGAAAACAGTCCGAACCCGCACGCCAGCAACAGCTTCACCTCGAAGTCCGTCCAACCGCCCTCCGGGCCGACCGCCAGCAACGGCCGCCGTGCCCGCCCGCCCGCCAGCTGCGGCAAAGGTGTCCGCGGGCCGGGATGCGCCAGCAGGCGCACCTGCCCGGGGAACAGCGCATCCAGCTCATCCTCGACAAACGGCTTGAAACGCGGGCGCACCAACACCCGGGGCAAACGCGTCAAACCCGCCTGCGTCAACCCCTCGACCAGCAGAGGCCGGTAGTGCGCGGCGTCCAGCCATTGGCTGCTGAAATAACACTTTTCGACCTTGGCGGCGTTGACCACCACCACGCGTCCGACCCCGAGCGCGGCCAGTTGCGGCCAGAGCCTTTTGAGCACTTTCGGCCGCGGCGCGGCCAGCAGCAGGTCGAACCAGGGTTCAGGCGGAACCCGCGCGTGCTCCGGCAACACCCTCACCTGCGTTTCCGAGACCTCCAGAACCCTCGATTCCCCGGCCAAGCCATCCACCGTGCCGGTGCGGAGAGTCCCGCCTGCCGAGGCCCGCAAAACGTCGCGGATGTGTGCGGCCCGGCTGTCGGTCAGCGTCACCGTGCCGTCGGCCTGTATCTCTTCCGGGTTAAACAAGATGCGGTTCATGCGTTTAGCGGACAGTTGCCGGGGAGGGTACAGGCTCCAGAGAGATCTGGGCACGGACAAAAGCACCGGGCGCGTGGGCGTTGAGAAAAGCGATCATCTGCTCACGCACGGCCACACGCAGGTTCCAGTTCTTTGAAGAGTCGGAACTGCTGACCAAGATACGCGCAAGCTGGTAACGTTCGGCGGTGTCCGTAATCTGAATGTTCGCCACACGTCCGTCCCAGTCCGGGTTACCTTCCACCATACGCTTAAGCTCAGCACGCATCGTGTTCACCGGCGCATCATAGTTCAGATATAAGAAAACCGTGCCGAGAATATCGGCGCTGGTGCGCGTCCAGTTCTGGAAGGGATGCTCAAGAAAGTACGTCACGGGGAGAACCAGCCGGCGCGCATCCCAGATTTTGACGACGACATAGGTGAGGGTGATCTCTTCGATGCGCCCCCACTCGCCCTCGACCACGACCACGTCATCGAGGCGGATGGGCTGCGTGATGGCGATCTGAAGGCCAGCCAGCACAAGCCCAAGGCTTTTTTGCGCGGCAAAACCCACAACCACACCGATGATGCCCGCAGAGGTGAGCAGGCTGACACCAATGCTACGGCCTGTATCAAAGGTCAGCAGACAAAAAATCAGGGCGAAGATCACGATCAGTGTGTCGGCAATGGCTTGGAAGACCATAAGCTGCGTCAGGCTTTTGCGGGCACGGAGGTTGTCGGCGGCCTTGAGGTCGATGGTCTTGCGCACATAGCTGACGCCTGCCCGAACCAGTTTGATGGCGAACCAGGCAACTGAGACGATCAGCAACAGGGCGTTGAGCTTGCCGAACGCGCCGGCGAGGGCATGCCCCGCAAATTGCAGATGGCCGAAGACCGCGACCACCATCCACAGAAAAATAAAAAGGGTTGGCGTGCTGACGGTCTGGAGAAGGGCAGCATCGAACACGCCGGGCATCAGGTCGGCCTTCCGTTTGAACAAGCGGAAGAGTGTGCGGTGCGCAACCGTCACGACACAAAGGGACAAGAAGAAAACCGCCCACGACAAGCCTTGGCGGCTGAGAAAATCAGAGTTGAGGAGTGCGGGCAATGCGTCCATTGTCATTTTTTTTCTTCGTCCGTGCGCGTCGCGGGTTCTGCAAAGCGTCCTATTGATGGGTTCAGGATACGGCATCGGGCTGACGGGGACAAGTCCTCTTTCGCTTTCGCGTCAAACGCGGGATTGAAGAAACCCGCCTTTCTTTGTTATGGTTCGTTGTAAGGAGAGTCAGATGGAATATGGCATTATCGGCAACTGCAAATCAGCGGCATTGATCGACCGGAAAGGCACGGTCGTCTGGTGTTGTCTGCCTGACTTCGATTCGTCCTCGGTTTTTGCGTCGCTGCTGGATGAAGAGCGGGGCGGCTCTTTCGGGATCGAGGTGGACGCCTCGTACACCATCACCCAAGCCTATGTGCCAAACACCAACATATTGCGGACTGTGTTCGAGAGTTCCAGAGGCGGATTCGAACTGTTCGACCTGATGCCGCGGCACAAAGAGAACAGCCACTACTATGCGCCACCCGAACTGCTCCGATACCTGCGGCAGACGCACGGGGAGCCGGTCTTTACCGTACGTTACCAGCCCAAGCTGGGGTATGCCCAACGCGAGACCCTCAGCGTCAGCCATGCGAAGTACATTAAAAGCATGGTTCATCACGACACCTACGAGTCGCTCTACCTCTACACAAACCTGAACCACGCGGATGTTTTGGAAGGAAGGCCCGTGACGCTACGCGGCGAAGCGTACTTTCTGTTGAGCTACCATCAGAAGATTCGTTCCGTCACGCCGGAGCGGTTGGTGCTGGAGATAGAGCGGACCAAGGTGTATTGGCTGGACTGGGTGGAGCGAACGACACCTTTTGCGCGGTGGTCAGCGGAAATTCGCCGCAGCGCCCTGGTGCTCAAGTTGTTGTCGTATCAGGAGACCGGCGCGATCATGGCGGCGGTGACGACCTCGTTGCCGGAGGCGTTGGGAGAGGAGCGCAACTGGGACTACCGTTTCTGCTGGATACGCGACGCGACCATGACGCTGAACATGCTGACTCGGCTGGGGCACTTCAATGTGGCGCAGAATTTTTTCTCCTACGTGATGCGGGTGGTGCCGTACAAAGACGACGAGATTCAGGTCATGTACGGCATCCGCGGCAACAAGACGTTGACCGAACGGACGCTCGATTGGCTGGCAGGCTACAAGGACAGTCGCCCCGTCCGGGTGGGCAACGCGGCTTATTCACAGCGCCAACACGACATCTATGGGGTGCTCCTGAATGCGGTCCTGCACTATATGGAAGCCTTCAAGATTGATGACGTGACACTCGAAAAGCTGTGGACGATCACGCGCAGCCTGATACGGATTGTGATGCGCATGTGGCAATCTCCAGATATGGGCATCTGGGAGTATCGGACCAATCCAGGGCACTTCACCTTCTCAAAAATGTTGTGCTGGGTCGCACTGGACCGCGGAACCAAAATTGCGGAGCTCCTAGGACAGGCGGAGCAGGCGGTTCCATGGGCCGCGGAACGGGAACGCATCCGCGAAGACATCCTCGCGAACGCTTGGTCGGAAAAGGCCGGCGCGTTCACACAGCGTTACGGCAGCGACAGCCTCGACGCCTCTGTGCTGTTGATGGCATCTTACGGGTTCATCCAGCCAGACGACCCCAAATTTATCGCAACCGTACATAGAATCCGTCAGGAGCTTTCCCAAGACGGGCTGATGTTCCGTTACAAGAACGACGACGATTTCGGGACACCGACCTCGTCGTTCACCGTCTGTTCGTTCTGGATGGTCAAAGCCTTGTGGCAGATCGGGGAACATGAAGAGGCGGAGCGTTTGTTCAACCGGCTGTTGGGGTATGCCAATTCCCTAGGCTTGTTCAGCGAGGATCTCGACTTCAAAACCAAGGAGCAGTTGGGCAATTTCCCGCAGGGATACTCACATCTGGCCTTGATAGACTGCGCGATTCTGCTGGGCGGCATGAAGCGTGAAGTCGCGTCGGTACTGGACCGGCGATAAAAGGACCACCCCTTATGCGTTTAATTATTATAGCCAACCGGCTGCCGGTGAAAATCAGCCAGTCTTCAGACCGTTTCGCATTCAGGCGGAGCGAGGGGGGGCTTGCCACAGGCTTGGGTTCGTTACATGCCGATTTCGAAACGCACTGGCTCGGTTGGCCGGGCCTGCATGTGGAAGACGAGAAGCATCGCACGCATGTGACGGAGGTGTTGTCGCGACACAGTTTCCACCCCGTATTCCTTTCGCAGGAACAAATTGAAAACTATTACGAAGGCTATTGCAACAACGTCCTCTGGCCACTGTGCCACTATTTTTTCGCCTACATCCAATATGACCAGAAAACGTGGCAGACTTACCGTGAGGTAAACCACTTGTTCTTCGAGGCAGCCCTGCGTCTGATCCGCCCGGGCGACCGGGTGTGGGTGCAGGATTACCAGTTGATGCTGCTGCCCGGGATGCTGCGCGATGTGATGCCAGATCTCGCCATCGGGTATTTTCACCACATTCCCTTCCCTTCCTTCGAGTTGTTCCGCGTCTTGCCGGAGCGGGCAGAGATCTTGCGGGGACTGCTGGGTGCCGATTTGATCGGCTTCCACACGTATGAATACATGCGTCACTTCATCAGTGCGGCCAACCGGGTATTGGGGATGGAGTGCGATTTGGACGAGATCCGTTTCGAAGATCGGCTGGTTCAGGTGAACGCTTTCCCGATGGGGATTGATTTCAAGCAGTTTTATCAGGCTTCCACCCGCACGCCGGTACGGGCGTTGGCGAAAACCTTCCGCCAGCAGTTCGGCCTGCAGAAACTGATCCTCTCGGTTGACCGGCTGGATTACAGCAAAGGGATTCTGCACCGGTTGAAAGGCTTTGAGACCGCGATCGAGTCTCAGCCTGAACTGCGTGAGCACGTCTCTCTGGTCATACTGCTTGTGCCCTCACGTGCGACGGTACCGGAATACGCAGCGCTGAAAAAAAAGATCGACCAGATGATCGGCGAACTCAACGGCCGTTTTGCCACACCTAACTGGACCCCCGTCCACTATTACTACCGCAGCTTCTCGCAGGAACGGTTGTTGGCTCTTTACCATGTGGCCGACATCGCGCTCGTCACACCGTTGCG
>JAQVQN010000114.1 GCA_028701555.1 Kiritimatiellia bacterium
CCGAACACGTCGGTCTGACCGAAGGCGCGCATGCGGTCGACAAACGCCCCGGCCTTGCTCAGATTGCCCGCGTTCACGGTCATCCATTCCGGGGATCAGGGTTCGAAGTTGTCGCGGAAAGCCACCACGTTGAAGCGGTCTGTGGGGTTGAGAGTTTGTAAGGCGGCGGCAAGGCCGCGGCGGCAGAAGACCATGCGGTCTTCGGACATCGAGGCCGAGACATCCTGCACAAATACGATGTCTTTGGGAATGACCGGCACGTTCTTGTCGGCGCGCGGCTGGATGCCGATGCGGAAATAAACAAGGTCGGGCCGGGCCGGGTCTTTGTAGGTCTCCATGCCCACAGCCAGAAGGTCATCTATCGGCACATATTCGATGGTGTCCTGCATTTCCGAGATTGCGGCCTGGGTTTCCAGCGCCTTGCGGGCATCTTCGTTAAGCTTGCCTTGAGCGACAGCCTGATCCAGTTCCTGCTTCAACTGCTCCTTCCGCCGGCTATCCTCCTGATCGCTGCCAGTGCCGCCCTTTTCGCCTGGCTGCAGGGCGAAGCGCTCGCCGGTGGTGCCGGGCTGGACTTTGGCTACAGCCTCCGGTATTTCGACCGGCGGCACCTTGTAAGTGCCCTGGCGGATCTCGGTGTCGAAGATCTCGGCTGACTCCAAGGGCTTGGGCGGCTCGATCTCCTTGCCGAAGCGGCGTCCGGCCAGGTCTATGGACGGCACGATATCCGGGGCCTGTGGAACTCTTTCGATCATCGGTATCTCGCGGCGCGGCAGCAGTGCCACGTCGTCCTGCACGGTTCGATCAAAGATCTGCGCGATCTCCTGACGCGGCATCCACGGCGTGGCGTCGATCTGGTCGGCGACCGACTCTTTAAGCGCGAGCACACCAGGCGCCAGGGCTTCGCGCGGCACCGGCGGCGGCGTCGTCAGCACCGCGTCAGCGCTCTGGCTCAGATCCTCAATGCGCTCGCCGGCCTCGATCGGCCCGCGGCTGGGCTCATCGCGCTCTCCCGGCACTCTTTTACCCAGCAGCATGGGGTCTGCCTGCATGGTTTCGACCCGCATGGGCGGCACCCGGCTGTCATAAAACCGGTCGCGCCGCTGCTCGCGCAGGCGCGTCATGCCGCCGATCGACCAGTCGGCAAAGAAATACATCATCACCATATGGATAACGGCTGATAGCAAGAGCGCCACGCAGGCCAACATCCAGTGGTGGTCATTCTGTCTCTGGTGTTGTCCGAACCCGTACGGTATCATACGTAGCCCTTTCTGACTTTATAAGTCGTCTCCGTTTGTTGCGGCGCCGACAAAGGCGAGGTCGGATAACGCGTCTTTAATTCTTCACGCATGGCTTGCGCTTCCGCGCTGCGTCCGGCCTTGTCAAGCAGCAGTGATGACTTGTGCAACGCTTCCGGCACCAGCACGGGGTCGTCGAAAAGAATACCGACACTCATGTAATACCTAAGGGCGGCCTCGGCATCCCCCTGCGCCTCGGCGTTACGGGCCAGGCCTGCATAGGCGCGCGCCCGCAGGCCGATCAGCTCGGGTTGAGCCGCGCGAGCCGCCGCGTCGTTAAGGTGCTCAGCAGCCTCGTCGAATCGACCCGCCGCGGTCAGCAGCTCACCGAGCCGCAAGGCAGCTTCCGCGCCGTACGCGGTGGTGGCACCCGTGGCCAAAGCCTCGCTGAAGGCGCGTATGGCCGGGTCGCGCTCGCCCTTGTCGCGGTGTATGCGCCCCAGCACGGTCCAGGCGGTCTGTGTCCACCCCTTATCCGGCTTGAGTGCCAGCAGCGCCTGCGCGGCCTTGACAGCCGCCTCGGGCTGTTTCTGCTCGTTCTGGAACTCGGCCAGCCAGGCCAGGCGGTCAGGCCCCAAGCGTTCCGCGATCGGGGCATCCAGCAGCTTATGGAATAAATCCGCAGCCTCAGCCTTGCGCCCGACCTTTTGCACAAGCATACCCAGTTCCAGCATAGCCTCGCGCTCGAATTCCTTGGACGGGTTCGCAGCCAGGCAGGCGCGGAAAAATTTCTCGGCTTCGGCCAGCTCGCCGGTCTGATGCAAGACCGCCGCGCGCCAGTAGAACACCTCGGCCTTGCGGCTGTCCTCGGGAAAGCGGCGCATGCGCTCGTCGAGCGTGGCACCTGCGGCGCGCGGGTTCTTGGCGCGCAGTTCCTCCATGGCCTTCTGATAAAGCGTTTCCGCAGCCTCCTCCGCATTCGGATATTTGGTCAGCAGCGCGATCCAGTCGCGCAGGGCTGCATCGCCCTGGCCAAGGCGCGTACGGCAAACGCCAGCCGCGTACAAGGCTTTTGAGGCGAGAGGGTCGTCCGGAAAGCGTTCCGCCACCTGCATGAACCATGAGGCCGCCGACTCCCACGCCTCCTGTTTCTGCAGCAGCCAGCCCAAGCGGTAAAGCGCGTCTTTGACGAACGGGCTCTGCGGACACTTCTCCACCAGCAGGCGGCTGTTCTGCACCGCCGTGTCGGGCTGGCCCAATGCCATGGCCGCCTCGGAGTTCATCCAGTACACATTGTCGGCATAGGCCTCCGGCGGCGGCAGACGCTGTGCAGCGACACGCAGCACATCCTCGTAACGTCCGTCGCGGTAGAGCGTTGTCAGCTTCTCATACCAGGCGCGCTCGGACAGGCGGCCGGACGGAAATTCCGCTAGCTGCGTGGCGTAAAATTTCACGGCCTCTGCGCGCTGCTCAAGCTGACGCAAGCAGTTGGCTTTAAGGTACAGAATCTCTTCACGCTCGGCATGGCTCTTGTCTGAGATGATCAGCTCCAGTATCTCCGAGCTTTCTTTGAAACGCCCAGCGTGGTAATTCGCCCAGCCCGCGCCTAGGGCGGCTTTAACGATGCGCGCCGATTCAGGGAACCTTGACTGCAGGGTGTTGAAGAGGTTGGCGCTCTCTTCGTAACGCTCGTCGAGCAGCGACAACTGTGAAGCGAAAAACAGCGACTCCTCGGCGACTTTCGGATCTTTGGCCTTGTGGGACAGGTCAAGATACATACCTAAGGCGCGGCGACGGTCTTCCGGCTTGCCGGTCTTGTTCAGCAGCCAGGCGGAGCGCAGACCGGCATACATCCCGTAATCTGTGTCCGCGAAAGACTCCCCCAGCTTTGCATAGCGCGTTAACGCCTCTTCAGCGCGATTCAGCCGTTCCAGCGTCTCGCCCAGATGATACAATGCTGCGGCACGCACATCGGGTGCCACGTTGTCGGCCGACAACTCCTCAAAAACAGCGACCGCTTCTGCGAGAGCATCGCCGCCCCTGTCCATCTTGAGCAGGGCCAATTGCAGACGCGCGCGCGGCGTGTTAGGGCTGGCCGGGAATTTTTCCGCCAGAAGCTGGTAGGCGGCCTCGGCTTCAGCCGACAGCTTGAGTCGGCGTTTGCACTCACCCAATCGAAACAGCACATTATCTAGATCCGCCAAATCCGGCTCTCGCGCCAGGGCCTCGTACTCCCGCGCCGCCAGATCGAACATGCTGCGCCGGAACAGACCGTCCGCCAGATGCAGGCGGTCCAGCACTGCAACCGGGTCAGCCAGCGCCGCCGCGACTGCCAACAGGATGCCCATCGCAAAACTGTGTTTTGCAAACCTCATTTACTCTCCGTCGCGCCGTTCTTGGCCTCGATCGTGGCCATGGAGAAATTCCAGATGTCAGCCTTGCGGCAAGTGTCGATCACCTTGATCAGGTCATCGTAGCGCGTCTCTTTGTCGGCTCGCAGCACCACCGGCTGCCCCGGGAAATACTTTGAAAGCCGGTCCAGCCGTGTCTTCAGGGCTTCTAGCGTCATGTCCTGCTGGTTGATCGAGACGCGCCCGTCTTTAGCGATGTTGATGATGATCTCGCCGGGCAGGCGGTCCGGCACCTTGCCGCTTTGAGCTGAGGGCAAAGTAATGTCGATCTCATATTCCCACTGCGAGAAGACGGAAGTGGCGATAAAAAAGCAGAGCAGCAGGAAGATGACATCCATCATGGCTGTCATCTGAAAACCCGGCAACGCTTTCTTGTTTTTTGTGCGGAAGTTCATACCAATCACGTCCTGTCGATAAACGCGGCCTTGTCGCCCATGCCGATCAGCGCCGTGAGAAGCTCGGATGTGGCGGCCTCGAGGTTAGCGATCTGGCGGCTGGCGCGCCGCCGGAACCAGGCGTAAAAAGCCATGCAGGGAATAGCGACGATCAGGCCGAAGATGGTCGTGACCAGCGCCTGCGAAACGCCTGCGGCCAATACGACTGGTTTGGCGCTGGCGATATCGCTGGCCACCGACCCGAATGCCGTAAGCATGCCCAGAACCGTCCCCAGCAGGCCTAGCAGCGGCGCGATGGTGGCAATATCCAGCAGCAACTCGGTCTGCCCTTGAATGGCCTCCGCCTGCCTGGCTCCTTCAGCCTCGGCTGTGCCGCGCAACAGCGCGACATCACATTGCGGCACATTGCGCAGGCAGTCCAGAGCCGTCAGCGTCACAGCCGAGAGCGGGCAGGGATGCCGGTCGCACAGGCGCCGGACTTCGTTGAGGTTGCCGGCTCTGATCTGAGCCATCAGATCCACCATCAGCTCGCGCGGTATTACCGAGCCGCTGCGCAGCACCGTCAAGAAGTAGAAGACCATGGCCAGCGCGAAAACCGAGATCGCGGCCAACAGCCACATGATCCAGCCGCCGTACTCCCAAGCCTGCGCGAAGGACATGCCGTACGCCTTGGCCGCAGGCTCGCCCGCCTCTTGCGCGACCGCGCGGGTCAGCCAGCCCGCGCAAGCGAGCATCAACAACACTGTTTTCTTAGCCCTCATTCTGTATTCCCTTTCTTATGCCTTTTCGCTTTTTAAAAAAACCGGCCGCATGTCCTCCTGGGACACGGCCTTGTCACGCCAACGGAAATTTATTGCCCAGCAGACGCGCGAACGCCGCCTGAGAACGCCGCCTGCGCTCGCGTGCAGTCCGACGCGCCTCGCGTATGCGGCCCTGATAGTAGCCGAAGTCCAGCCCGGCTGTGCCGCCCTCGTGCGTTTTTGCCGCCAAGGCAAGGTCGGGGTCAGCCAGTGCGAGACCTTCCAGGTTTTCACGCACATGGCGGTAGGCATCGCGGAAAGGCATGCCACCCGCCACCAGTTCCAACGCGCGGTCGGTCGCGAAAACGCCTGGCGCGAAAGCGGCGCGCAGCCGATCGGGGCAGGCCTTCAGCTCCCGCGCCAGCAGCGTCATGATCCGCAGCGAGGCCCGCGTCACGCGCAGCCCCTCCATGTAAAGCTCCTTGGTCTCCTGAAGATCGCGGTTATAACCGCCGGGCATGGCTTTCAGAATGGTGTTGGCGGCCGTGCCGTACCCCAGAACAGTAGCGGCTTTGGCGCGGATAAGTTCCAGCACGTCAGGATTGCGTTTCTGAGGCATGATACTGCTGCCGGTGCAAAGCTCCGCCGGCAATACGAAATAGCCGAACTCCGGCATCGAGAACAGGATCAGGTCCTCGGCTAGGCGCGAGAGGCTCAACATGATCTGCCCGCAGGCCGCCAGCAGCACCGATTCGTTCTTGCCGCGCGCGTTGCTGGCGTGAAAGACATTGTGGTGCGTGGCTGAAAAGCCCAGCAGGCGTGCTGTCAGGGCGCGGTCCACGGGCAGCGGCACGCCATAACCTGCCGCCGAGCCCAGCGGACAGCGGTCATTGTACAGATAGGCAGCCTCGACCGGCATGAGATCATCCAGCAGCATCTCGGCATAGGCGGTCGCCCACAGTCCCACGGAACTGGGCATGGCGGGCTGCAAGTGGGTGCGTCCGACCATTGGCAACCGCAAGTGGCGGCGCCCGAACGCAGTCAGTGCCTCTGCCAGCCCGGCCACTTCTTCAGTCAGCCCCAGCAGCATGTCGCGGATGTGCAGACGGATATCGACCGCCACCTGATCGTTGCGGCTGCGGCCGGTGTGAACCTTGCGCCCCAACTCGCCCAAACTCTCGGTCAGGCGGCGCTCCACGGCCAGATGCACATCCTGGTCGGCAGCGGTGATAGTGAACCGTCCGGCCTGCACTTCGCGGATCACGTCCGCCAGCGCGGCGACAACGCTGTTGCGTTCTTCAGTCACCAGTACCGGCGGTTTAACGCGCATTCGGGAAAGCATGGTGACATGCGCCGCCGTGCCTAGGCAGTCCCATACCGCCAGATCAAGATCCAGCACTGTATCCTTGCCGACCGTGAAATCCAGAACGTCGGGATGAATCTTGCCGACGATAGTGCCTTGTGCGCCACGCTTACTTTTCATCGAAAAACACCATTGAAACAACCTGTTTGTTGTCGTAATTCACTTCAGACGCCGCCGCCTCGCTGCACCACCGCGCCTTTGGCGGTGACCCGCTCCAGCTCGCCTCGCATCAGCTCCGCCTCTGCCAGCAACTGCGCCAGCCGATCAGGTTTGTCGCCGGCCGCCAGCCGTTCCATAAACAGGGCGTAGGCATCTGCCACCGCAATAAGCATACCATCCCGGCCGACTGCCGCCATCTTCACCTTCAAAGACTGCTCCGCAGCCGACCGGCGCATGTCTGCGTCGCCCGCAAAGTCCAGCGTTTCCGCAAGCGGATACCATGTCCTTTTGTTTCCTGCCAGCTTACCAAAATAAGCTGGTGCCAGCAACAGATTGGACCTAAAGCGGCGCACAATTCCCGCACTGGTCAGCCCGGGCGTGACAACCACACGACCTTCGGCCAGAAAGCGCGCGTCAACATGCCGATCGAAATCCGTCATGTCCTCGGTGTCGGCCAGCAGCCGCGCCGCTACAGCCGGGCTCCAAACAGTGCCGGTTGCCGCGCTGCGTAACAATTCCTCGAAAACGTTCAAGCCCGCGCGTTTTTCGATAAACCAGCCGGCCAAGACCGCAGCAACAGCAGGCTCGCGCGTAGCGGCCACACTGTCGGCCGCGAACAGCTCCAGCGCGGTCGGAAGGCAGGCCCGCGACCATAAAAGCAGTGCGCGGTCGATGTCGGCCTGACGGCGTTCGCGGTCAATGTGGCGCAGAGCGCCGTCGATCAGCCAGACCGGCAGGTCGCGCATGCTTTCTTCAGTGCCCCCGGCCGCCACCATCCACGCGCGCAACAGCGCAAAGCTGATGGCTCGCCTGAATTGATCCAAGTCAGCGGCTTCGGGGTCAGGCAGTTCGATGCGCTCACGCAAGCCGACACCGGGCTCGCGCAGACGCGCCGTCAGCACACGCGTGTCGCCGTCAGAGCGGCCGCCGATCATGATCTCCAGCGGGCAGGCTGCTGTGCCGAGTTTCATGCGCAGGGCGCGCTGCAACTCGTCACGCCGCTGATTCGCGAAACTGAGCACCGGCGCACGGTAGACGGCTTTGGACAACGGTGCGTAGACCACGATCGCCCCGTCGCTGGCGTAGAACGGTGCAGCCTGGCCTTT
>JAQVQN010000115.1 GCA_028701555.1 Kiritimatiellia bacterium
TATCAGAGATGCGTTCCACTCCGGTGTTGTTATCGAGAAGGAAAGCATAAGGTTAAACACGCCGTATCCCCATCCTCCTTGTCGGAGATCCCAACCATAATAGCCAGAGAGGTTTGAAAACTCATTTGTCTGTGCCGCACCATCCTGTTTGGCGATTGCCAAGCTGGACCCCGTTGCGTTGACAATGGTGTTAGTCCATTTCGAATCATAGGGTATGACCGCACGGTTGCCAATCTTTTGCCACTTTCTATTTTCCGGCCCCGGATCTATCACAATCGCGCCGAATGCGCCTGCCACGACGGCCAGACGTGATGTCAGTGCGCCGACGATTGCGTCGCCGTTCCAGAAGGTCAGAGTCAAGTCGTACACATCCTCCTCGTTCGGCACCGAGCCTGAAAAAGGTCGCCAGATCCAGTTAGTTGTGACAACGGTGAAATTTGTCATGATCGCACCGCTCATACCCGTGATGTCAAGTTCGGCTCTTGTTGCGGGAGTCTGCCACTCCCACGTAAGCGGCATCTCATTGGTGTAAAGCGTCATCCAATTGCGATTGTGAAGGGGTGAAGTGTCCACCGTTATTGATGGCGATGTGAGGCCTGCGGCCATCCAGCCCGTCACAATGGTTGCGACGGTCAGTGCCATTGTTGCGCGAGTTACGCTCATAGTGCTTTCTCCTTACATTCAGACGGTTTTGCATCCGTGTATGGGCTACCCATTCCGCGTTTCATTTATGACACATAGTATAGACGGCAGGTTCGGTAAATCAAATTGCATTTCTTACAAAAAACACTACAATTTTAACCAACACACCAACAGTAGAGGTTCGTTTGAAATCGAAAACCGTTCCGCGTGTCTTGTTGGCAAGCACTTGGCAGAGCTATGAGCTGGCGTCCGGCGTGGTTCGCTATGCGGCTGAGGCGGGTTGGCATCTGGACATGACTTTCTTTATTTCCAGTGAACTCCCGCGCAAATGGGAGGGAGAGGGAATCCTTGCTCTGCTGGGTGAACGTCCGGCGCTAACGCGTCTTGTCAGAAGTTCACATTGCCCCGTTGTTTCGTTGACTTCCAACCGTCACGGACTGGATATTCCGTATGTGGATGTGGACAATGAACGGGTCGGCGTGTTGGCGGCCGAACATTTTTTGTGCCGCAACTTCCAGCATTTTGCTTATTACGCATCGACCGAATGGCCTGTCGACCGGCTACGCTACGATGGGTTCGCGCGGCGGCTAGCGCGGGAGGTCAGCACATGTACGTATCTGTCGTGGCAAAAACAGAGAGGACAGCGTAAAGACACATGGGAGAACCGCCAACAGTGGTTGAAACGCGTACTGCGCCGCATGCCCAAACCGCTGGCTATTTTCACTGTGGACGACCTTCATGCCGTCGAACTTATAGAGGCTAGTATACAGCTATCACTTCGGATACCGGAAGAGTTGGCAGTTCTCGGAGTGGGGGACCACAAGCTTCTTTCCAACACCACTTCTGTTCCTCTGTCCAGCATTTCGATCAACGAGAGTAATATCGGCTATCAGGCTGCAAGTCTGCTACAGCGATGTATGAATGGCGAAATGCCTTCGCAGCCTTACTTCAAGGTAGAGCCATCAGAGGTGATCGGGCGCAGGAGCACCGAAACCATCGCCACTGACAACACGGAGATCGCTAAAGCGCTTCGCTTTATGATGGAGCATTACCGTGCCCCTGTCGGCATATCGGATATTGTCGCCGCTACCGCGCTGTCGCAGACGAATCTTTACCGTGTGTTTCATGTGGAATTCGGTGAAAGTCCGATTCGCTTCCTGACCCGTTTTAGACTTGAAAAGGCCAAGCGTTTGCTTGCTGACCGGACTAATAAACTCGCATCCGTCTCGCGCGAATGTGGGTTCGGCGATGTAGTAAATCTGTTTAGGGTTTTTAAACGCATTGAGGGTCTGTCACCCAAGCAGTATCGTGCTGTTACTTGGCAAAAAATGTCTGCCATGGGAACCGAAACAATAAAGCACAAAAGAAAGCGTTAAAGAAAAAATTTACACGTTTTCTTTAACGTTTGGTTACAGAGGCACTCGTGAGCGTGTTTGATGGCTGTTGCCTAAGTGTTATGTCAGGAGTTTAGAGATAGCTGGATGAAGAATCAGCTTTGCGGTTGTGGATTCGGAGGATTTGTTTTAGACTTCCAGAAAAATCATTTTAACTAACTGGCAAGACCCTTTCAAAAAAAATGAAGTTGTTTTTTTTAACGGAGTCACCGATGGCATAGAGTTTTTGTGAAGGTGCGGTTTTTTGTAGGGTTGAGCTAAATGACGAAGGATGTGAAACTTTGAAAGCTATGCGTAGGTTGGGCTGCGCGCCGGGCGTCGCCGGACAGATTGTTTCGATCACGCGGACCACGATGCTGGAGTCGGTACAGCAGCCGATCGCGCTTTTGATGCTCGTGTCGGCGGTGCTGATGACCCTGCTGGTGCCGATCTTTCAGTTTCACCGTTTCAGCGAATACGGACGGCTGGCGCGTGACAGCGGCTTCTCTTGCATGCTGGTGTTAGGGTTGGCTTTGGCGGCAGGCACGGCCGGCAAGTCAGTGGCTGAAGAGCTAGTGCGCGGCACGGCCGCCGCAGCCATCGGCAAACCGGTGGGGCGCGTGACGTTCGTTATCGCCAAGTGGTTGGGAGTTTTGGGGGTGACCGTCATTTTCTGGGCGGGTGTGCTGTCGGCACTGCTGGTGGCCGAGCGGGCATCGGCGCATTTCATCAACACGAATGACTTTGCCGGCTATGCCACGGATCCGATTTCACTGGGCTTGGCCTTCGCAGGTGTCGCGTTGGCTCTGGCTGTTGCGGCGGCTCGCCACGGTTTGTTACGGCGGCGGTTCGGGGTTTCGGCCTTCGCTGGCGTAACGGTTTCACAGATGGTGGTGGTATTGTTGTCGGGGTTCTACAACCGTTTCGGACAGCTCTATCCGCTTCACGGTGAGGCTGCCTGCCACGGCTGTGCGGCAGGGGGTGAGCACAGTCATGCAGGTCAGATCTTTTATAATGTGGAGCTCAATCTGCGCGTGATCCCGGTGGCGCTGCTGATCTTGTTCGCGCTGGCGCTGTTCGCGGCCCTGGCCACGGCGCTGGCCACGCGGCTGAATGGCGGTGCATCTCTGACGGTTTGCGCGTTTGTGCTGCTGCTGGGGCTGGCCGGTGACACGTTGCTGGCCGGTGCGCAGTTCTGGTCATGGCGCGGAATTTTGGCGGGGGTGTTGCCGGACCTGCAGAACTTTTGGCTGTGTGATGCCGTTGCGAATGGTGGCAGGGTTCCGTGGAGCTATGTTTTTAAGGCGGGTGCGTATGCCTTGACCGGCTGCGCGTTATTCCTGGCTGCGGGTTGCTGGGCGTTCGAAGAGCGTGATTTGGGGTGAGAGGTGTCTCCGTCCGAGAAAAGACCAGTCGGAGAATTAGAATCAGGAATTATAGGAATATCTTTGCTTGGGTATCAGTGCTCGGTGTTGTTCGTGGTGGTGTAATTGCTCCAAGTTGAATGACAAAGTATGTTAGCCCCCTGCGATCCGGCTGGGGTGCGGCCGAGCATGTGACCGCGCCTGAAGCGTACCGTGATAAGTGCAATTAAGGTCGCAAATCATGCTTGCGTGAGACGCGGGCGATATGGCATACTGAAAACAAATGAGACGCAACAGTTATGCTTTTGATCTCCGACTTACCGGCCTGTGGCTGCTTGGCTGCCACGGGGTAGATGTCGTGTAGGCTGTGAGGACAAAAAGCAAGGCAGGACTCCCGTGGATAATCGCAGCCGATTCCGCGGGAGTTTTTGTTTTCCGGGGAGTGTCTGCGCTGGTTGGCGGGGTAAATGAGTAGACCAGGTTGAGGTGTTAAAAGGCCTGCGGTAAAAGCGCGGCCGACTGAGAGGTTAGACCATGAGCGACAGTGACAAAATGCGGCGCATTTATGTTTTTGACACGACTTTGCGGGATGGGGAGCAGTCACCGGGCTGCACTATGAATCTGCGCGATAAGCTTTTGGTGGCTGAGCATTTGGAAGAGCTGCGGGTGGATATCATTGAAGGCGGTTTCGCCATCGCCTCGACCGGCGATTTCGAGTCGGTGCGGGCTGTGGCGGGAGTAGTCAAAAACGCGGCCGTGGCCAGCCTGTGCCGGGCGTTGCCCAAGGACATCGACTGCGCGTGGGAGGCTGTGCGCGGCGCTGTGCACCCGCGCATCCACACCTTTATAGCGACCTCGCCGATCCATATGGCCTGCAAACTCAAGATGGAGCCGGAGAAGGTTTATGAGCAGGCGGTGGCCATGGTGCAATACGCGCGCAATCTTTGCGGCGACGTGGAGTTTTCGCTGGAAGACTGTTCCCGTAGTGAGCGCGACTTCATATACCGTGTTGTAGAAGGTGTGATAGCGGCTGGCGCGGGCACGGTCAATATACCTGACACAGTGGGCTATGCAGTGCCGGAACAGTTCGGTCAATTGATTGCTGACATCAAGGCGAATGTGCCCAACATCGGTTCGGCACGCTTAGCGGTGCATTGTCACAATGACTTGGGGCTGGCGGTGGCCAACTCGCTGGCTGCGATCAAGGCCGGTGCTGATCAGGTGGAGTGCACTGTGAACGGCATCGGTGAACGCGCGGGCAACACGGCACTGGAGGAGGTGGTGATGGCACTGCACACGCGCCGTGACTTCTTCAATGCCGAGACCAATGTTGACACGACCAAAATCTATGCCACCAGCCGTTGTGTGTCAGCGGTGACCGGCAGCCGGGTGCAGGCCAACAAGGCGATTGTCGGCGAGAACGCCTTTGCGCACGAGGCCGGCATACACCAGCATGGTGTGCTGGCCAATCCGCTGACTTACGAAATCATGACTCCCGAGTCAATTGGTCTGCCGCGCAACAAGATGATTCTGGGCAAGCACTCCGGTAAACATGCTTTCGAGAGCCGCCTGCAGGAACTAGGCTTCCACCTGGATAGCCAGCGTGTGGCAGAGCTTTTCGGCAAGTTCAAGGATCTGGCCGACCGCAAGAAGAGTGTCAGCGATGCCGACATCGCGGCGCTGGCGCAAGACATGCAGACCATGGTGGTCGAGCGCGTCAAGCTTGATCGTTATAATGTCACGGCCAGTAACGCTATTACGCCGGTCAGCACGATACGCCTGATCCATGACGGCAAGCAGATCGAACAGGTGGCTGCCAGCGACGGGCCGATCAACGCATCCTTCAAAGCCATCAGCCAGATTCTGGGCGTCAAGGTGAGTCTGGAGGCTTTTCAGTTGACCGCGATAACAGGCGGCGTAGATGCGCAGTGCGAGGCCACGGTGCGGGTGCGTGATGGCGACCGGGTTTACCATGGGCGGGGCGTTTCCACCGACGTTATTGAAGCTAGCATTTTGGCCTATCTGCAGGCGTTGAATGTGCTGCTTGATGAAAGCGTCCGAGGCTGATGTCAGCGCATGGCGCGGCGCACATTGCGGCTGCCGCCGGGGCCACCGGGCATGGTGGGCATGAACGGGTTGCGCGGACCGCCTGCATTGTTCTGGCCACTTGTCTGAAAGCCCAGCACGACTTCGCGTCCTTCGAGATCAGTTTCGGAAATGACAGAAGTGTGGGTGCCGTCAGAAATGCCGGGCTTGATTTTGACAGCTTCCGGTTGCCCCTCAGAGTTGAGCAGCCAAACCTTAGGGCCCTTGATTTCTGTGACGATGTTGGTGGGGGCGAAACGCAGGGCTGCAGCCGGCACTAGCAAGGCGTGCTCCTCGCGGTCGATCTCGACATTGATGTTAGCCGTCATGCCCGGAAAAAGTTTTTCTTCAGGGTTGTCGGCCTCCACGATGACGGGGTAGGTCACCACGTTCTGAACGGTTGCTGCCGATAGCCGGATCTGTTTGACAGCACCGCGGAAAGAGTCGCGATAGGCGTCGACCGTAAAGGTCACAGTCTGGTTAGTTTTAACCTGGCCCACATCTGCCTCGGGTATGCTGGCCTCGACCTGAATGCGCCCTAGGTCGGTGGCGATCTTGAAAAGCTGCTGCGCGTTCATGGACGAGACCACGGTCTGGCCCTCGTCTACATTTCGTGAGATGACCACACCGTCGACAGGCGAGCGAATGGTGCAGTATTCCAGGTTGGTGCGGGACTGCTTGACCACCGCCTTCAACTGCTCGACCGCTGCTTCGGCAATCTTGACCTGCGCGGCCAAAGCGTCACGTTCGGCTTGGGCTGTGTCAAGTTCCGCCTGCGACATCATCTTGCGGCTGGCAAGCTCGCTTTTGCGGAACAGATCCTTCTCGGCCAAGGCGAGCTTGATCTTGGTCTGCTCAAGGTTGGCCTCGTTGGATTTTAGCTGGGCCTGGTCTTTGGCGTGGTTGGCCTCATAGACATCCGGGTCGATCAGCGCCACGATCTGGCCGGCTTTGACGAGCGAGTTGAAGTCTGCGTCGAGACGGATGATACGTCCGTTAACCTGTGTGCCGACCTCGACCTCCTTGATCGGCTGCACAGTGCCGGTGGCGCGGATTTCCTGCACCACGGTTCCGCGCTCGATGGTGGCGGTGCGGTATTGGATGGCCACGGCTACGGGCTTTTGCGATTTGTGCCAATACCAGCCGCCGCCGGCAGCGGAGGCTATAACAATCAAAAGGATAAAGAATTTCATCATGCCCTTTGCGATCAAGGAGTCAGGAGTTATAAATTAGAAGTTATGGTGTGAGGACGATGTTATCGATTTCGTAAACAGATCCGATTGTGCCGCCGCTGCAGAAGCCGACCCATCCCAGATGTTTGAATCCCGGGGCGCAGGGCAAGTCAGAAAAGGTCTGGAACTGATCCTGTCCGGGCAGCCGTACTCGCACCTCGTAAAGTCCGTCACGCGCATCGCCAACGACAGTCCGCAGCTCCACGCGCATCCATACGTTGTGAGGTATTTTAAACAGGACTTTGCCGTTTGCGCCGCGCATCAAAGAGTCGGAGCCGATCACGATCATCGGGCCTGTGGAGTACCAGGGGTCAACATCGCGCAGTTCAAGGCTGGGCTGCGCACCCTCGCCGACGCGCAGGTCAAAGGCGAAAGAGATTGGCCCCTGCTGTCGCACGGGGTAGGTGTAAAGATGCGGCTCGTAGTTGTCCAAGTTGTCGGTAACGCGCAGCGAGCGCTGCCCGGACGCAGCCGTCTGGTCCGTGACCTGTACGAGTTCGTTGCGGCCGGCGGAGGCGAGATGCCAGCCGGGCAGGCCTTGCCCAAGAGCCAGCGTTTCGAAATCCTCGGCTAGCGGCAGTTCGGGCTCGGGCGGCGCCGGTTGGTAGGCTTCCGGAGGTCGTAGCAGCGCGGCGGTGCGTGCGGTTTGAGTGGTGCGTCCGGCGGTGGAGAGGTCGAACG
>JAQVQN010000116.1 GCA_028701555.1 Kiritimatiellia bacterium
GCGGTGGCTTCTTTATCAGGCATCCTGTTTCTCAATCACTCTGCTATACGGCATAACGAATAGCGTTTTATCCAACTTTTTGAAAGTGTAAGACGGTTACGGTTTGAGGACAAGCGGTTTTTGCCGCGAGCGGGATAAAATGCACAGAAAGCCTGCCTATGCGTGTACGCACGCAGCCAGAAAGCCGTCTGCGGCTTGTCCAAAACTTGAGCGTTGAGCGCCTCTCACGGCTTGCGCTGGCTGAAGAGCCAGGTGAGCACGTCTTTGTCGCTATATGTCGGATGTGATCCGTTTCATAAGCGCTCCAAAAAAAAACCCGGGGCCGGTTTGACCCGGCCCCGGGTGCTGCATGACAGGAGTGGTCTATATATAATTTGTTGTGTGGTTAATCATTCGGCATGAGATTTACAAAAACAGCTCCTCTCTCGGTCTTGACCCGCAACAGCAGGCTGCCGTCCTTGCCTTTCTTCATGGCCTCTTCAAATCGCTTTACGCTGCTCACCTCCAAGCGGTTGGCTTCCATTATCAGCATCCCCGGCCTCAGCCCCGCCTCTTCAGCCGCCGACCCCGGAACAACCTCGGATATGATCACGCCCTTTTCGGCCTCATACCCGAACCTCCGCTCCAGATCCTGCGTCAGTTCCTGAATCCTAAAACCGTACTTGTCTAAATCCTGCTCGCTTTCGGTTTCCTCTACTTCAGCTTTCTCTTCATCCGGAAACTCCCCTACAGTCACAACAACCTTACGGGTCTTTCCGTCTCGAAACAGTACCAGTTCCGCTTTCTTATTAGGCAATATCCGTGCCACATCATTCCTGAACTGCGAAATATCCGTTATTTTTTGTCCGTTAAGCTCGATCAGTATGTCCCCGCTCTTGATCCCGGCTTTGTCCGCAGGTCCGTCTTTCTGCACGTCGGCAATCAGAACCCCGCCAGCTTCATTGCGTCCAAACGACTTGGCCATTGCTTCCGTGACCTGGCCGGGGTTGAGCACTACGCCTATGTAACCCCTTGTTACCCTGCCACTTGCGACAAGCTGACTCTTGATGTTCATCGCCATGTCGATTGGCACTGCGAACCCGATGCCCATATATCCGCCGCTGCGGCTGTAGATGGCGGTGTTGATGCCCACCACCTCGCCGTCGATGTTGAGCAGGGGGCCGCCCGAATTGCCTGGGTTGATCGCCGCATCGGTCTGTATGAAGTTTTCGTAATCGGTGATGCCGATGTTACTGCGTCCTTTAGCACTCACTACGCCCACCGTAAGTGTCTCCTTCAGTCCGAAGGGATTGCCAATAGCTACAACCCACTCGCCTATTTGAAGGTCATCTGGCTTGCCGATCTCCAGCACCGGCAAATCGCCGTCTGCCTCAATCTTGATCAGCGCCACCTCGGTCTTGTTGTCAGCACCGATCCTTTTGGCTTGGAACTCCCTGCCGTCGGCCAGCCTGACAGTAATCTTGTCAACATCCCCCACCACATGCGTGTTGGTCAGGATGTAGCCGTCCTTGCTGATTATGAAACCCGAACCTTGTCCGCTCTGCTTGTATTTCGGAGCCCTCCCGCGTCCTGGTGCGCGGCGCTCAGGCAACCCTGGATGACTGCGCGGAACCCCGAAGAATTGCTCCGCGAAATCATCACCGAACAGGTCAAAAGGGTTGTTAAAATAAAATTGCTGTCCGCTCATCGCCACCTGTTTCTCGACCTGTATGAAAACCACGGCGGGGGTCGCTTTAGCCGCAACCGACGAGAAACCTCTCCGGAAGTCAAAACTTCCACTCTCACCAGCGGCATTCGCGCCAAGTGATAGAAGCACTGCTAAAGCAGCAACCGTCAACGATCGAATCTTTTTTACATTACTCATCTTTTCTCCCGTATACCGGATGACTTTTTATTGCACCATGGGTGCTTTAAAAACAAATTACTGAACCCTTGTCTTAGAAACCCTTTTGTTCACGACTATTGTTATCTGCCACTTTAAAATCGGCCATAGCCCCATCCAGCATACGGCAACCTCCTAACTAACCCACCAGACGAGTGAATGGGGCTATGGCCGTTACGGACCTGTTTTTGTGAACCCTTTGCCGTCTCTCGCCTTGGCAACCATGATATAGCTTTAGGTGTGCCAACCATCAAGAGCACTTACGAACACTATGCAGATGCCGCGAAATCTGCTAAGGCATTAATATTTTAGCCAATGACGGCTGATTAAAGCGACATGTTGACCAACTGCCGCGTCAATATGTCGCGAGGCGTTGGCTATAACGGGGGTTTACTCGCTTAGACTTCCGACTCGCCGAGCCTAGCCTTGAGTTCAGCCACTTGTTTTCTCAGCTTCTCCACTTGCCGCGGCAGCAGCATCTGCGCGGCGAACTCGCGGCGAGAGACAGCCGGCTGTCCGAGATAATATTCGCCGGGGGGCAAGTCTTTTGTAAGCCCGCTCTTAGGGCCGACTTGGCCGCGGTCACCGACCTTTAGATGTCCGGAAAGTCCGGCCTGCGCCCAAATCAGGCAGCCAGAACCGATACGGGTGCTGCCGGCTATGCCGGCCTGGGCGATAACACCGCTGTAATCCCCAATCTCCACGTTGTGGCCGATCTGAACCAGATTGTCAATCTTGGTAGAATTGCCAATGCGTGTGCGACCGAAACGCGCGCGGTCAATCGTTGTGTTACACCCCACCTCCACATCGTCACCAAGTTCGACAATGCCGAGCTGCGGTATCTTTACAATTGAGATCGTGCCGTCAGCCTGCGGCACAGGATTATACCCGTAGCCGTCCCCGCCAATCCGCACACCTGAATGTAAGATCACACGCCGCCCCAGGCGGCAGCCTTCGCGCACCGTCACCTGCGGGTAGATGTGGCAACCCTCACCAAGTTCCACACGTTGACCGATGAAAACCTGCGCTTCAATCACACATTTGTCGCCGATCACCGCACCTGCCTCAATGACGGTCCAAGGGCCAATGTGCACATCCTTACCCAGCAGAACGTCAGAATCGACAACAGCAGTGGGATGGATGCCGGGGCTGCGCACCACAGGCGGCGGGGCAAACCACTCCGCAGCCTGCCCGAAAGCGGCATTGGGATCGGCAACCCGGATCAAGGCCGGCACGACGCAAGTCCCTGTCCAATCGGAAGGCACCAAAATGACACTGGCACGTGTGACAGCAAGCTGCGCCGCATACTTTGCTTCTTTGAGAAAAGAGAGGTCGCCCTTGCGGGCTTCAGCTAGGCTGGCCAAAGCCGAAACCTCTTGCGCGGCATCACCATCGAGCTTACCGCCTAAACGCTCGGCCAGTTCTTTGGCGGTCATAAACATGTCATTTCCCGTCGGTGGCGGCGGCGGCGGCATCTTTCTCTGCCTTTACTTTCTCCTCCTGCCGCACCTTGGGGTCAACACCCATGCGCTTGAGAATAGCGTCAGTCACATCCAATGCGGGATCATGATAGGCCATGGTGGTTCCGTCAAGTATCACTCTATATTCCCCCTCTTGGGCAAACTTTGTCAGAATCTCGCGGATATCGCCGGTGACCTGACGCAAAAGGCGCGAATCCAAATCTCCCAGCTCACGCTGCAGCTTCTGCATCTCCTGGCGCAGATCGCGGTCGGCCTCGGCTAGCACGTCGCGATGGCGCATCGCTTTTTCTTCGGCATCGTTACGGGCCTTCTCGTTGAGCGCCGGGCTGCGCGCCTCTTTAACCGCTTTCTCGTACTCTTCGCGGAGCTCCTCAAACCGGTCGCGCTGCTTGTCAAGGCGCGACTGAAAATCTTTTTCCGTGTCCTGCATCAGCTTGCGATCACGCTCGCGGCTAGGATGGAAGCGAACTAGGTCTACCATGTTAACTACCGCGATCTTCTCCTGCGCCATAACCATTGAAGCGGCAATCGCCGCCACACACATCAATCCTAGACTTTTCATCTCTGCTGTCCTTTCAAAAGCGACTACCGTCGCAACGACCTTGCACCACAATTGTTGCGCTTTACTGCGAGCCGCATTCTGGCTTTATTCAAAACCGATCGCAAACGAGAAGAACTCCTCGTCCGTATAAGTGTCGTCCTCGACGACCGGCTTAGAGAAATCAAAGCGGATCGGGAAACCTGGAATGTCAATCCTAATGCCCACGCCGACTGAGACGCAAACGTCTGAAAGTTCGGGGTCAAAGGCATCCTCGCCCAGCGACCCTATGTCCATAAAGGTCGCGAATCGCACCGCCTTGAACACCGGTATGGTGTACTCGGCCGTCGCCATGGCCAAGGTTTGTCCGCCTATGGGCGCGTGGCTCTTGCTGCCCATGCCGCGGTAGACTTTGGGGCCGATATCGCGATACTCCACGCCACGCACTGTGCGCGGGCCGCCCAAGAAAAGCTTCTCGTAGATCGGCACGTCACCGCTATAGGCCTCGACAGTCTCCGCCCGAGCACGCAGACTCAACACATGCTTGTACCAGGGCATCCGGAACCAGTGCCGATAGTTCACGCCCATCTTGTAAATTTCGTTGTCGCCGATTCCGCCTTCCATAAGCTCGCCGAAGACCGTAGTCTGATAGCCTTTGGTCGGAACAAACGGCTGGTCGCGCGTGTCATTAGCCCAGTAAAGCCGAATCACGCTGTTGATCGCGTCGCCGTACTCTTCTTCTTGAAGCTTGAAATACCTGTTAGCCTGATCTTCCTCAAACCAAGCGTCTTGCGAGCCGTTGGGGTCGGTATACCACAAACCGCTATCCACGTCATCCATCTCAACCAATTCCAGAGTGTATCGCGCCCCCACCCGCCCGACTTTGACAGGGTACGAGAGTCCGACAGATGCCCCAGAACGTATCTCGTCGTACTGGTCATACCAGCGCATACGCCGATAGGCATCGACCGTAAGCGCCAACGGCCGGTCTAGGAACCAGGGCTCAGTCCAAGAGACCTCCGCCGTCTGGCGGCGCGAGCCGAGTTCCAAACCCAGGCGGGCCTTCTGCCCGCCGCCGGTGAAGTTCGGCCAGTTAAGTATGTCGAAATTACTCTGCGAGATCTCCATGAAGCCCACCAGATAATCGATGCTGGAGAAGCCTGCGCCGATCATGAAATTGCCGGTACGCTGCTCTTCGACCTCGTAAACCAGATCACGCACGCCCGGCTGGTTGACCTGCTCGGTGTAGTGCCTCACGACCTTGAAATAACCTAGGTTCTTCAGGCGGTTCTCGCTGCGCTCGGCGCGCGGTTCATGCATGATCTCGCCTGGGTTTACCAGAATTTCACGGCGGATGACCTTGTCTTTGGTCACATTGTTGCCGCGGATCACGATGTTTCGAATGTGGCACAACTCACCCTCGCTCACTTCAAAAGTGACTGCCATTCGACCGGGCTTGCCTGGCACGGTCTCTTTTACAGGCCGCACAACGGTGTCCACATAACCGCGAGAACCGTAATAGTCGCGGATATCCTTGGCGGCAGTCTCGATCAATTGCTTGCCTGCCACAGAATCCACGTTCATGCGCTCACTGGCACCCAAGACCTCCATCTCGGGGAACAATTTGACTCCACGGATATTCTTCGACTCAACATAGTAAACATCGCCTTCCGTCACCTCGAAAACAACATCTACCTTCTCTTTGCCGACTCTTTCCCTGACCGCCGTTGCGACGCGCGCATCAAGATATCCTTGGTTATGGTAAACCTCTTCGGCCAACTGCCGCGCATCCTCTAAATCTTGAGCGGAAACCGGCGTATCGGCAAACCACCCGCGCGGATCCCACCAGGGACGCTGCCCGAAAGACGAACGCAAATCTTTGTCTGGAATCGAGTCGTTGCCGGTGAACCGGTATTTGCGCACCTTAGCGCGCTCGCCCTCTTCAATCGTGAAAACCACCTGAGCCGAGCCGACACTGCCTTCGATCGGCTGTATCTCCGCGCCGATCTTTACATCAGGAAAAAATTTCTTCACATACTCATCACGGATCTTGGCCGCTTTGGACGACAGGATCGGCTCGTCAATATAGTCGCCGCTCTTTAACTCGGAGAGCTTGCGGATCTTGCGCTCGCTCAGGTTATTCGCCCCTTTTATCGCCAAGGGCTCCTGAAAACGATACCTGCGCTTGATCACGTAAATCACGCGGATGCCGTCGTCCAACTTCTCCAATTCCACACCTGCATATCCGTATCGTCCGGTGTCCAGCAAAGCCCTCACGTCCCGCGACAGCGCCTCCTGCGACACCTCTGCGCCGGGCTTGACATTGCAGAAGGAAAGAACGTCTGAAGCATCCGTCTCAAATTGATCAAGAACGCGCACCTTGACCTCTTTGACTATGTTGTCAGCCCCCAAGGACACCACAGCCGCGAAAACCGCCAAAGCCGTCCACACACTCAATTTACCGCGCATTTATTTGTCTCCTGAAATTTTTCACACGCATATACCGCCCAGAGCAACTTGACGCCCGGCACGGAAAACCATTACCGCATGAATGTGTCTAATTAAACATTATCGCGCCCCAGAATACAAGCCTGTTGTGCGGAGTTGCTCAAGACGGTAAAGGCCGATTGCCCTGCATCGCTGAAATAATATATCATGACACCATGAAACACGCCAATGTCCTGATCCTGATGGAATGGTACGACCACCGCATCAGAGAGGGTATCGGACGCTACGCTGCCGAAAAAAACTGGTACGTCACAGTAAACGACGGCTGTGCCTTGCCGCAAGGCTGGACTGGAGACGGCATTGTGTCCCTGATCAACAAACGCGACGACATTATCAGGTACATCCGGCGCAAACGCGTGCCATGCGTCGACCTTGGCTCTTTCCGCATGGATATTCCGCTGCCGCGAATCAACGGCGACCATAGGTTGATCGGCGAGATCGCGGCCGACCACCTGATCGAGCGCGGCTATCACGACTCCGCATACTTCTCCGCCGAGTTCCAACGCACACACGAACTGCGAAAAAACGGCTTCGCTGCCAGAATGCTCACCTGCACCGGCAAAGAACCACGCCTGCTGGTCTGGTCGCGAATCGCAGGCAAGGAAATCGACAACTGGAAAGCGCAGTACAACTGGTTGCAAAAAGAGCTGCGCCGCCTGCCTAAGCCGCTGGCCGTATTCTGCTACTGCGATTACGATGCCGCCAAATTCGAGTCCGTATGCCTAGACATGGGCTACAAAGTACCGGAAGACATCGCGATCCTCGGCGTGGACAACGATACTCTGGTCTGCGAAAACATCCGTGTGCCGCTTTCTAGCGTGCGTCACGACCTGGTCAGGATCGGCTACGAGGGCGCGGCACTGCTGAACCAGATCATGGGCGGCGCGAAACCGCCTCGCGAACCGGGCCTCGTGCCGCCGCGCGGCGTTGAACTGCGGGCCAGCACCGACA
>JAQVQN010000117.1 GCA_028701555.1 Kiritimatiellia bacterium
TACGCAACATAAAATCGCACCTCTGTTGTCAATCTGTCTGCGGCGGCGCAGGCATGTTGAGGATCAGTCGTTTAATGCACATATTACCTAATGCGGGCACAGCCCGCAACCCAAGACAGAAACCGCGGGCGGACAGCCGGACGCCCGGGGGCCCGGGCGAAAACGAGAGGAACGTCGAACGTTGAACGTCGAACGTTGAACATAGAACATCGAACGCTGAAGTTATAGGTAAGCCCCCCGCCCGGGGTTCCGGGCGAAAACGAGAGGGTAACTGGAAGGTTTAAGGTGTTGGTAGGGACGCCTCCCCGAGGCGTCCGCGGCGGTTTCGGGGAAACCGCCCTACCGTCGACAGGCCGGCCAGGTTATAGACAATTGTATGGGGTGTGCGGCTGATCACGATTGCAGGCCGAGGTCGAGCTGTCCGGAGACCACCACTTTCCGTCCGTTGTTCAGGCTGGGATCGGAGGTGTCGTATACGCAAAACTTAATGCCCGGGAATTTCCGGGCTAGTTCGGTTTGGATATACTGTTCAACGGCGATCACGTTGCCGGGGTCGTCGTCCGAGAACCCCACGCTGATCGGATTGCGGAACTCATGGTCGCCGGTTCTCGACATTATTTTGCTGACATGTTCGACAAAATCGCGCACCGCGAACTGCTTGGCCTTTTCAGCAGCGGCGCCAGCTCCCGCAGCGTCGGCCATCCATTTTTTGAAAGAGGGATTGGTCACCGCGTGATAACGGTTCAAACCGAGATAGTACTCCAGTTCCTCTTCGTCGCTTCCGAATTTGGTAAGTCCGTCGAAACACGCGCGGTAGCCGCGCAGGTTGGCCAGCATTTCCTCCTTTTCGTCGGGCGTGAGCACCAGGGCGATGAAAAGGCGCACGGCTTTTTTCAGCGACTCCGGCTCGTGGCCGCGGGCGGTGACGATCGCGAAAAGGCGTCCCTCCACCAGCGTCTGGCGCAGGGTGTGGAAGCTCGGGCCGGGTTTGGTGGCGCCGGAGAGGACTTTTTCCAAGGCTTCGCGCGCGTCGCGCAGGAAACGGCTTTCGTTCTCATTGTCGTAATCCTGAAAATCGGAAAAGGCTTTGTCCCAGACGCCAGCGGGTGCGCGGAAATGCTCTATGTCGTTGCGCACCACGGCGAAGGCTGCCGTTGAGACGCTGTGCGGCACCCATGTGCCGTCAGGCATACGTTTTTCGAGATGTATGCGCGTGGGCATGTGCAGGATATTGTCGTCCCAGTCGAAAATGTAATATTTGAAATCCCGCTCGGCGACACGGTAATTTACGTTTTTGGCATGACTGCGCATATGGAATTAAGTTAAGATCATAACTGTCGATTGTCAACCAGAACCATGCGAAGTGAGCAGTGAGCAGTGAGTAGGGAAGAGTGAGTAGTGAGTAGGGAAGAGTGAGTAGTGAAGAGGGAAGAGTTAAGAGTGATGCCCAGAAACGTACTTGTTACAGGAGCGGCTGTGCGGCTGGGGAGCGAGATCGCCGAGTGTTTGGCGGGGGCGGGGTGGGGGGTGGTGATACACGCCAACCGCTCCACTGCCGCCGCGGCAGAGCTGTGCCGCTCGCTGCGGGCGGAAGGTCGCGAGGTCTGGACGGTTCAGGGTGATCTTGAGGTGGCGGACGGTCCGGACGCGGTCTGGCGGCAGGCGCTGGAGGAGGCTGGCCAAATTGATGCGTTGGTCAACAACGCCGCTGTCTTTGAAAGGCAGCCGCTGAGGTCTGCCGCGGCTGCTGATTTCGAGCGGATGTGGCGGATCAACGCGCTGGCGCCGATCCGCCTGACCGCGCTGCTGGCCGCTCATCTCGAAGCGCGCGGCGCGGGCGGGGCGGTGGTGAACCTGCTTGACCAGCGTGTGGCGCATGCCGATGCCGGCGCAGTGCCGTACCTGCTCTCCAAAAAATACCTGGAGGCTTTCACGCTCTCCGCCGCGCTGGAGTTTGGCGGGCTTTTGCGCGTGAACGCGGTCGCGCCCGGCGCGGTGCTGCGGCCAACAGGCCCGGAGGGCTCGGAGCCGGCGGGCTTGTTCCCGACTGGAGCGCGCCCTTCATGCGCGCATGTGGCTGAGGCCGCGCGGTATCTGCTGGAGGCGGTCAGCGTTACCGGACAGGTCCTGTATGTGGACGGCGGACAGCATCTGGTTTGATGAGTCTTTGTGTTATAGTTAGTGAATTGGTGTTCAAAGGTGTGCCTTTGTGTGAGATTGGGTTGCGGGCTGTGTGCAGAGAGGATAAGTCATGAAAAGATCGGCTAAATGTTTGGTTGTGCCGTGCCTGTTGGCGCTGGCGGGGTGTTCGACGATTCGCGGCGAAAGGCCGGCCGGGCCGGTGCCGTGCGTCTACAGGTTCAAAATGCTGTCGCGGCTGGAAGATCAGGCGCGCGTGGAGTCGGCAATACGATCCGTGGCCGTCGGCAAGGTCGACAAGTCCGGCACGCCCGCTTATCCGGAGTACCGTTTCAATGTGGCAAAAATGGCGGATCTCGATAAATTGCATCCGGCTCTGATTTACCGCCATAACAAGGCTTGGCTTAAGCTAGGGCCGCAGCAGGTGCTGAACATGCGCGCGGCGGGTGTCGAGGCGGTTTTCGATTCGACGGATGTCTCGGCGGCGGCCAAGACCGTTATCACTTTCAACGTGAAGCCGGGCTCGCGGCTGTATTACAAGCATCCCGGCGGCGAGGAAACGGACATCACCGCGCGTGTGGACAAGAGCGGCAAGGCGTCGTTCACGGTTGCGATTAAAGAAGGTCAGAAATACGTTCACGCCCGGGCTGTTAAAGATAATGTGATGCGCTACATCCGCGTCAACATCTTCACTAACGAGATCACGGATATTCCCGTGCGGAGTTATTGATTTAATTCGGGCAAGGCGGCGACAGCGATCTGGCTTGCGATGGGGCGCGTGATCAGGAAGCGCGCGTCGCCGGCGCCGATGACTAGGGATCGCTCGGATTTGCGGTTGCGGAACATCGTCACCCGCGCACCCGCAAAAAGGCCCATCTCGGCGGATTTGCGGTCGCCGTTGCAGACGATGACGCTGCGGTCGCCGTCTTTCAGGTCCACGAGAAACATTTTATCCGGTGTTTCTAAATTGTCATGGCTCATGAATCGTTAACCTTCATTGTCAGTTAACCACAAAAAACAAGAATTTAGAGTTGATGAGTAAGCTGTAAATCGTGAACATTAAGTTGTAAACCGTTACAAGTTGCAACTGACAAATTACCGTTAACGTCTATCCGTGTTTATCCGTGTCAATCTGTGGTTCCTGTTTTGGGATGCGGGCTGTGTCCGCGTTCGGTTTAAGCCTGATGCCGCGCTGGCCGGCAATTTTGAGCAGCCATATTCCGGCCGTGGTTAACGCTGCGCAGAAAAGCAACCAGAAGCAGGCGCTTGCAGGTGCCTGCGAAAACATTGCCGTCTGATAATACACGGTTGCGGCAATCCACGCCAGCAGAGTCTGATACACGACCGAGAAAAACATCCAGCGCCAGCCGGCCTCGCGTCCCAGCACTGCCAGCGCGGCCATGCAGGGCGAGTAGATCAGCACAAACAGCAGATATGCGAAGGCGGCATGGCGTCCGCCGAAATTGAGCCGGAGTGACTCCATTAGCCCGCCTCGGGCGGTTTCGGCCTCGGCGTTTTCGTTGCCGCTCAAGCCGTAGGCGGCGGCGAGTTCACGCAAAGCCCCCCGCAGTTGCGCGCCGAAATTGACCGGCGTCTCGGGTTCTTCGCCGGTATGGGAGTAAAGGACATCAAGGGTGCCGACCACGGCCTCTTTGGCCATCAGCCCGCTCAGCAGGCCTGCGGCAGCGGGCCAGTTGTCTGCGCCGATGCCCATAGGCCGGAAGACGCGGGTCATGATTCGGCCTGCCGCCGCGCGTGTTTCCGCGGCTGATTCGCGGTTGTCCGCTAATTTCTCAAACACGTGGTTGGCCAAACTGAGGGCCATGGCGATCAGCAGGATCAACTTGCCTGCTCTGGTCAAAAAACTTTTGAGGTTGAACCAAACGTGCTCCAGGCAGCCGCGCAGCACTGGGACATGATAGGGCGGCAGTTCCATCACGAAAGAGGAAGCCTCACCTTTGAAGAGCGTACGGTGCAGCAGAAAGCCGGAAAGAATGGCCAGCAGGGCACCGGTCAGATAGAGCGAAAAGATGACGGTGCCGCCGCGGCTGGGAAAGAAGGCCATGGCAAAAATGGCGTAAACCGGCAAGCGTGCCCCGCAGGACATGAAAGGCGTGATCAGCATGGTCAAGACCCGGTCGCGGCGCTGTTCGAGCGTGCGCGTGGCCATCAAGGCCGGGACCGTGCAGCCGAAGCCCACCAGCAGGGGTATGAAAGCCTTGCCGGGCAGGCCGATTTGCGCCAGAAAACGATCCATGATGAAAGCCGCGCGCGCCATGTAGCCGGACTCTTCCAGCAAGCTGAGGCACATAAAGATCATGAAGATCGGCGGCATGAAGGTGGCGACCGTGGACAGGCCTGCGCCTGCGCCATCGGCAAGCAAGGTTACCAGCAGTTCGGGCATGCGCGCGTTCTCCAGGAGCTGTCGCGTCCCCGTCACCAGCAAGGTGCTCATGGCGGTGTCGATAAAGTCAACCAGAGGCTGCGTCAGATTTACGGTTGACCAGAAGACCGCATACATCACGCACAGGAAAGCCGGTATGCCCAAAGGGCGGCTCAGCAGAAGCCGGTCGGCAATGTCTGAGAGCCGCCGTTTGATATCGATATGCCGTTTTACCACATCATGCGCCAGGCCGCGGATGAAGCCGAGGCGGGCGTCCATGACTGCCGCCGCTGGCGTGTGGCCGGTGTGGCGCAAGATCCGGTCGGTCTCCTCCGCCACAATCTCTGCAAACAAGTTACCGGTCAGATCGCTGGCGAACCGGTCGCCCTCAAGCAGTTTTATTGCCAGCCAGCGCGAATCCACTGCGGCGTCGTCGGCAGCCACGATCAGGCACATCTGCAGGCGCTGCACCGAGTGCTCGACGTCGCCGTAAGTCACCCGGGCGGAAGGCGATTGCCGGGTGCGGGTTAAATCGAGTACTGCGGCCTTGAGTTCGTTCATTCCGATCCGGCGCGAGGCCACCATCGGCACCACGGGGCAGCCGAGGTGTTGGGCAAGATGTTGGTGGTCAATCGACATCCCGTGATCCTCGGCTATATCGGTCTGGTTTAAGGCCACCACCATTGGCACCCGCATGTCGAGCAGTTGCGATGTCAGGTAAAGGCTGCGTTCCAGATTCGAGGCGTCGAGGATGTTGACAACCACGGACGGCGGTGTTTTGATCAAAAAATCGCGCGCCGCACGTTCGTCCGCCGTGTCCGCTGCGAAAGAATAGATGCCCGGAAGGTCGGTAACTGTGAAATGCTGGCCGCCGGTTGAGAACGTTGCCTGGGCGCACTCGACAGTCACTCCGGTCCAGTTGCCGGTACGCTCCCGGGCACCGGTGAGCAGATTGAAAAGCGTGGTCTTTCCAGTGTTCGGGTTGCCCACTAAAGCGACAGTTAAAGGCTTGCTCATAAAGGTCGGCAATTTAAAAAATTGTTAGCCATGGTAAACATCCCGCAGAGTATAGAGCACAAGGCCGCGCGGAAACAAGCGCAAAAAGATCAAACTTTTTGTAAGAAACCCCTCTCGCCATGTTAATATAATAAGAACATGAGCTTGGAATTGAAACAATTTGGCGGGTTGCTGACTGGGGCGCAGTTCGAGCTTTACTCCTTCATCTGCATCCTGATGGAGGGCGAGGCTGATGCAGCGGACGTGCTGCAGGACACCAATCTGGCCCTGTGGAACAAGGCGGAGCAATATGACCCCGCCCAGCCTTTCATGCCCTGGGCCCGCAGCTTTGCCTACAATCAGGTTCGCGCTTTCCGTCTGAAGCAGAGCCGTAGCCGTCTGGTTTTTGACGAGGATTTGCTGGATTGGTTTGCGACACACGCGCAGCCCGCTGCGGGAGCCGACCTGCGCGATTCCGAGACTCTGGGGCGGCTGGAGGAGTGCCTCGGCAAGCTGGGCGAGATGCAGCGGCGCCTGATACGGCTCAAATACACGGATTGCGCCTCGCTGAAAGAGATCGCCGCAGAACTTGGGCACACGGTCAGTTCGGTGGGCGTGATGCTGCACCGCACGCGGCAGGCGCTGGCCGACTGCATGCGGCGAGGCGTGCGCACGGGGGGCGTGTCATGAAAGAGCGTTTCCCGGGAGAGTTCGACGATCTAGCCGAAAAGGTCATCGACGCGGTGGCCAACGATGAAGAGCGCCAGCGTTTCACCGCGTTTTTGCGGGACGATGAAGCACTGCGGTACCGTTACGCCGAGCTGATGCGCGTACACGCGCTGCTTATTTCCAGAGGCAGCCGGAGCGGGGTGTGTCAGACATGCCAGACAGGTCAGGCGGTTCGGACAGGCTTATCCGGGGCCAGCGCTACAGGCTTTCGCCGCCGCCGGTTCGCCGCCGCCGCGCTGGCAGCGGCGTTGGTTATAGGTCTGACGGCATGGCTGGCGCTGGAGGCGCGGCTGAGGCCGTCAGCGTCCGGAGCCCGGGAGAGTGCGCAGTCTTCAGAAGCGCATAAAGCTATTTACGCTTGCGAGTACGCGCAGATTTTGTGTCGGCATGATGATGGCGGATTGGAATTGCCGGCGCGGCTGCCCGGTACGGTGCGCCTGCCGCACGGACGCGTCAAGCTACGCTTAAGCTCGGGGATTGAGCTGACCCTGCTCGGGCCTTTGGAACTGAGGATGGAAAACCCGATGACCGGACACCTTTCGCATGGAAAGCTTCTGGCCTATATGGAGCCGGGATCCAGCGGCTTTATGCTGCGCACGCCCGATCTGCAGATGTGGGACATCGGCACGGTCTTCGGTGTGACAGTCGACGAGCTTGGTTCGGATGTCTTTGTTTTCAAGGGCGCGGTGCAGGTGCTTGAGGCCTGCGGCGAGCCGGTTGATTTGTGTAATGTCGGCGAGGGGGTTCGCGCGCGGCGCGACGGCAGCGGTGCGGTCAAGTTCACGGCCGACTGGCCAGAGGCCGAGCATTTGTTGGCGGATACGCTCGGGCGCTGCGTGCGCCGGAATGTCGAGGTTTCACTTGAGACAGCCGGCCGCATATCCGACATGTGGGCCGAGAGGTACATGCCCAAAGTGGCGCAGCGGCGGTTGTCGGCGGCGGATTATTTGAAGGCTACAGAGAGAAGGGTAAGCTTGTTTAAATCGGGGTTAACAGCAAAAAGAAAGGATAAAGAAATGAAGTCAAACGGAATGACGAAGGCGGCCCTGGCAGCGGCGGTGATCGGGGCAACTGCGCTTAAAACTTCAGGAG